>JBDIAM010000288.1:0-4734 GCA_039812445.1 Piscicoccus intestinalis
AACTGGATGTCGTCGATGAGCAGCACGTCGATGTCGCGATACCGGCGCTGGAATCCGGCGGCCTTGTCGTCGCGGATCGAGTTGATGAAGTCGTTGGTGAACTCCTCGGAGTTCACGTACTTGACCCGCACGTTCGGGTAGAGGCTGCGGGCGTAGTCGCCGATGGCGTGCAGCAGGTGGGTCTTGCCCAGGCCCGACTCCCCGTACACGAACAGCGGGTTGTAGGCCTTGGCCGGGGCCTCGGCGACCGCGACCGCCGCCGCGTGCGCGAACCGGTTGCTGGCGCCGATGACGAACGTGTCGAACGTGTACTTGGGGTTCAGCCGCGGCGGCTCGGTGTCGGGGCGGGCGGTGGTGTCCCGGGCCGCGCGCCGGTCTCCGAAGCCGAGAGCCGGCTCGGCGGGCGTTTCGGGAGCCGGTGCCGACGCCGGAGCCGGAGTCGCCGCGTCGTCCGCGGGGGCCGTCGAGCCCGCCGGGTACCCGTCGAGCACGGGCTGTTCGCTATCGCCCAGGGGGGCGCGCAGCGTCGGGTCGACGGTGACCGCGAGCCGCACGTCCTTTCCGGTCTGGGCGGAGAGGGCCTCCACGAGCGACTCGCGGGCCCGGCTCTCCACGATGTCCTTGGTGAACTCGTCGGGCACGGCGATGAGCGCCGTGTCGCCGAGCATGCCCATGAGCGATGCCTGAGCGAGGAACGCACGCTGGGGGGCAGGCAAGCCGCCCTCGTTGAGGGACCGCAGCGTCGCCTGCCAGATCTGGGTGGCCTCTTCCTGCACGACGTCACTGTACGCGCGCGTCCGAATCTTGCCGTCGCACGTCGCCGCTGCCGACGGCATCCGGCCGGAGCCGGTCTGCCCCAGCCCCGCGTGAATCCGGTCAACGGCGCAGGTCACGGGCCGCGGTCGCAGAGCGTACAGATGTCCACACGGTTGTCCACAGTGTGTGGATTTCTCCGCGAGTCGAGGGCGTCGCGCGAGTTTGACCCCCCTTTGCGCGCTGCCGTACCGTAGACGCTTGGCCATCCAGCCGGTCGTCTTCGCATGCCCGTCGCCGATTCACCTCGCGTGTCCCGCCCGTTGCCGCGCTCCCTGGAGGAGTTCGCACGTGCAGCGCTTCGAGAGGCGGGCGTCCGATCACGACCGGCGCACCTGCGTCATCTACGGAGAGCATCGTGAGCAAGCGCACCTTCCAGCCGAACAACCGCAAGCGGGCGAAGACCCACGGGTTCCGGCTGCGCATGTCGACGCGCGCCGGTCGCGCCATTCTGGCCGGCCGCCGCCGCAAGGGGCGCGAAAAGCTCTCCGCCTGATCGGCTCGCCGCGTGCTTCCGGCACGCCACCGGCTGCGCCGCCCCGCCGACATCCGGGCCGCGATCGGCGCCGCTCGGTCTGGCAGCCGCCTCCTTGTCGTTCACGCGACGCGACCCCCGACGCGCGCCGGCTCTCCGGCGCGCGTCGGGTTCGTCGTGTCTCGAGCCGTGGGTAACGCCGTCGTGCGCAACCGGGTGAAACGTCGCCTGCGGGCGCTGATCGCCGACGCGCTGCCCTTGCCCGAGGGAGTCGACCTGGTCGTGCGGGCCAACCCTGCGGCCGCGACGGCCACGTTCGACGACTTGCGCGCCGCGCTCGATCGGTGTGTGTCGCAGGCGGTGGCGAAGGGGCGGTCGCCGGTCGGCGCGAGCGTGTCGACGAGCGCGGAGCCGGGGGGTCGGCCATGACCGACGTGAGCGAGCCGCGGGGCCGCGGGCGGCGCTGGGCGGCGGCGCCCCTCATCGGGCTCGTGCGCGCGTATCAGCTGTTCCTGTCGCCGCTGCTGCCCAGCAGTTGCCGCTTCTATCCGAGCTGCTCGGCGTACTCGCTGACCGCGCTGCGGCGGTTCGGGCCGGTGCGCGGCACCTGGCTGACCGTGCGTCGCCTGGGCCGTTGTCACCCGTGGAACCCCGGCGGCGTCGACCACGTTCCACGCCGGGGGCACGACGGTCGCCCCATACGTTTGAATGAGTGGCGGTTGCCCGCCGAGCCTCAGGACCGCCTGGAGCGCTGAACCAGCACCGACGTCGGGCCCGCGCGACAGCGCCGGATGTCCGGCCCCACCCGGTGGCATCTCGCCACCCGAGCACGAAGGACAGGCAGACAGGTCATGGAGAGGTCGTTCTGGGAGACACTGCTCTGGCCACTGGAGTGGTTCGTCGAGTGGGTGCTCGTGGCATTCCACCGCGGCTTCGAACTGATCGGCATGCCGGGCGACTCCGGATGGACGTGGGCGTTCTCGATCGCCGGTCTCGTCGTCGTCATCCGCACGCTGCTGATCCCGCTGTTCGTGCGGCAGATCCAGTCCTCCCGGCGGATGCAGCTCATCCAGCCGGAGATGCAGAAGATCCAGAAGAAGTACAAGGGACGCACCGACCCCGAGTCGCGTCAGGCGATGTCCCAGGAAACGATGGATCTCTACAAGCGGACCGGCACGAACCCGCTGAGTTCGTGCATGCCGATCCTGCTGCAGATGCCGATCTTCTTCGCGCTGTTCTCGGTGCTGAACAACCTCGGCCGGGTGGCCAGCGGCCAGCGCATCTCCGCGGGTCCCCTCGGGCAGCAGCTCGCCGCGCAGGCGGAGCAATCCGACATCTTCGGGGCCAACCTCTCCGCGACCTTCCTGTACTCGGGGTCGCTGTCTGCCAAGATCGTCACCGTCGTGCTCATCATCCTGATGTCGGTCACGACGTTCACGACCCAGCACCAGCTGATGCGCAAGAACATGCCGGCGTCGGCGCTCGAGGGGCCGTTCGCCCAGCAGCAGAAGATCATGCTGTACGTGCTGCCGCTGGTCTTCGCGATCTCCGGCGTGAACTTTCCCATCGGCGTGCTCATCTACTGGTTCGTCACGAACCTGTGGTCGATGGGCCAGCAGTTCTACGTGATCAACCGCATGCCGGCCCCGGGTTCCCCGGCCGAGCGGGCCCTGGAGGAGCGTCGCCGCCGCCGCGGCAAGGAGCACAAGAAGTTCTCCGTGCCCGGCCTGTCGCACGAGCAGCCGGCCGAGGAAGCCGCCGGTGCCTCCGGCGGGGGCGCGACGGCCGTCGCCGACGAGCCGCCGAAGCGGGTCAGCGGACAACGCGAACAACCGCGCCGACAGCAGCCCAAGCGCAAAAAGCGCAAACGCTGAGTGTCGCGGGCGCACTCGCCCGCCGCGCAGCGACCATCGGACCATCGAAGGCACGCCGGCCCGTGGCGGTCCGGCCGAGAAGGAGAAGTTCGCGATGAGCGAGAAGACCGAGCAGGAGCCCGCTGCCGGTGCGGACCTGACACAGCAGCAGGACCTCGACGCCGCAGCCCCCGCCGAGGGGGATTCCGCGGAGCCTGAGCTGTCCGCGCAGACGCAGTCGGGGTCGCAGTTGGAGACGGAGTCGCAGTTCGACGCCGACTCCGACTCCGACACCGACTCCGACGCCGAGGCCGACTCGGACGCCGGCTCCGACGGTGAGGCTGATGAGCGCGACGAGGTCGAGGAGCGGGGGGCGAGCGGGCGGCCGCGCCGTTCTGGCAAGGACCGCACCGCGCAGCTCGAGCGCGAGGGCGAGGTGGCGGCCGACTTCCTCGAGCGGCTGCTCGACATCGCGGACCTCGACGGCGACATCGACGTCGACATCGACGGCGACCGCGCGTCGGTCGCGATCATCGACTCCGAAGAGGGCCGGGTGCCGCGGCGCCTCGTCGGGCAGGACGGACGCGTCCTCGAAGCCCTGCAGGAGCTGACCCGGATGGCCGTGCAGGCCGCGACCGGCGAGCGGAGCCGGCTGATGCTCGACGTCGCCGACCACCGCGCCCAGCGCCGTGAGGCCGTCGTCAGCGTCACCCGTCAGGCCATCGACGAGGTGCGGGCCAGCGGGCGGCCGACGCCCTTGAAGCCGATGAGCGCCTTCGAGCGCAAGGTGGCCCACGACGAGGTGCTGGCCGCCGGACTGATCTCCGAGTCGGAGGGCACCGAGCCCTCTCGGCACGTCGTCGTCCTTCCCGCGTGACGTCTGGGCCGTCGACCGATGGGGACGGGCGCACAGCGGGCCGTCCCGGCGAGGAGCAACGCAGCGCGCGGGGCCTGGACGCGCTGAGCGATCCCCCCGGGGCGGCGGCTGAGCTGTTCGGCGGACGGCTGCCGATGGCGGAGCATTTCGCCGGCATCCTCGCCACGCGCGGGGTCGACCACGGGCTCGTCGGTCCTCGCGAGGTGCCGCGGCTGTGGGACCGGCACCTCGTCAATTGCGCCCTGCTGGCTCGTGCGGTGCCCGATGACGCCCAGGTGGTCGACGTCGGCAGCGGGGCCGGTCTTCCCGGAATCGTGCTGGCGATCGCGCGACCGGACCTGCAGGTCGAGCTCGTCGAGCCCCTGGAGCGGCGGGTGCGCTGGCTGGATGCTGCCGTGGACGAGCTGGGTCTGGATCGGGTGCGCGTGCATCGCGGCAAGGCGGAGGCCTTCTGGGGCGCGCTGAGCGGAGATGTCGTCACCGCGCGGGCCGTCGCGCGGCTCGGGGAGCTCACGAGATGGTGTCTGCCGCTCGTGCCGATCGGCGGGGTGATGCTGGCGATGAAGGGAGCCTCGGTGGCCCGTGAGATCGACGAGGACCGCGAGGCGATGCTCGCCGCCGGCGCGGGCGACATCGAACTCATCACGCTCGGGGAGGAGCTCGTCGAGGTTCCGACCCGGGTGGTACGCGCCACTCGGGTCAGTGAAGGAGCCGGC
>JBDIAM010000289.1:0-4722 GCA_039812445.1 Piscicoccus intestinalis
GCGGCCTGCCGGGCGTCGCGGCCTGCCGGGCGTCGCGGCCTGCCGGGCGTCGCGGCCTATCGGGCGTCGCGCCCGAGCAGGGCGAGGAGCCGGGTCTGCCGGTCGGCGTCGTCGCCCACGTCGATCGGGCGCCGACAGATGCCGTCGGAGTACAGCGCGTCACCGAACCCCTCGACGGCGTTCTCGAGGATCGCCAGCTCGTGACCGGTGAACCGCTCGTCGCGCCCCTGCGACCGGGCGATGTCCCAGCGGTGGGCGAGCAGGTCGAAGCCGTAGAACCGCACGAGGGTGTCCCCGACGGTGGTCGGCCCGAAGTGGCCGTCGAATTCGGCTGTGGCGACGGACTCGTCGGCGAGCAGCCCACGCACCCGGGCGTCGTGCTCGCGCCAGGCGGCGGCCGGGTCGGCCGCGACCTCGGGCGCCGCCCCCACATCGGCGTGCGCCCCGAGAAAGCTGCGCTCGGTGCCGATGACGTGCTCGACGACGTCTGCGGCACACCAGCCTTCGCAGGGCGAGGGCGCGCGCCAGTCGTCGGTCTGCGCGACGACGCGCCCGAACGGCTCGGCGAGCCTGACGTACTGCTCCAGGTGGCTGGTCATGCCGGTCTCCTATCGTCCATGTCGGTCGATCTCGGTCGATCGGCCTGTTGCCCTCGACGGTAGGAAACGGTGCGGCGGCGTTCTTGTCGTTTCCCGACAGCCGGCCGTCAGCCGCTCACGCAGGTGACGAGGTCGTGCGCGCCGTCGGGCCGGGCCGTCTCCAGGTAGTACCGCGTGGAGCCGTCCGGCTGCTCGACGGAGGCGGCGTAGCGGCAGGCGCCGTCGGAGTGCGGCGAGGCGAGCACCTCGCCGCCGGCGGGAATGAGGCGGGCCGAGCCCGACAACGGGTCGCTCGTCGCGACGCCGGTGCGTTCGAACCAGTTGGAGGCGGCGTCGGCGCGCCCGTCGTAGAGGGCGGTCACCGCCTCCCCGTCGGCGCCCAGTTCGAGCACGGTCGCGACCCGGGCACCGCGCTCGTCCCAGTGCCCCATCCGGCCGGCGAGCACCTCGCCGCGGTCGGTCCACTCGAGGCCGTCGTCGCTGGTCAGCCACCGGGTCGTCATGCGATCCTCGGCCCCCGCGACGTCGAGCGGGTGGCAGCACAGCCACATCGACCAGGCCGTCGAGTCGTCGGGCCGCTGCCAGGTGCGGATCACCGGATCTTTGACGGCCACCTTGTCATCACCAGGCAACACAATGCGCCGGTGCCCGTGAGGCAGTTCCTGCGGCGTCGCGGCGGTCAGGCTGTCGACCCACCAGTGCTTCGACGCCTTTGTGGCACACGACAGATACAAGCGCCAGCCGCCGCCCGGCAGTGGCACGAGCACGGGCCGCTCGAACGACTCGCTGCCGAACTGGTCGCGGTGCACCTCGGCGACGGTCTCGAACGCGATCCCGTCATCGGAGCGCGCGACGGTGACCGTCACGCCGCGGCCTTCGACCAGCGGACGACGCACCCGATACGTGAGCCAATAGACGCCGTCGACGATCACGGCGCTGGCGGCCCCGGCCCAGTTGCCGGGCCCGGCAGCGGGCGCGGCGACGACGATCTGGGCATCGGCGAGATCGGGCAGGGTCAGGGTGCGCGGCATGTGTGCCTTTATCCCACGGCCCGCGAGGCGAACGATCCGCGGCCCCGAAGGCCCTTCCAGTCTGAGCAGTCGCGACCGAGAACCTCGCCGAGCCGGTCGATGTCGTCGGCGAACGCAGGCAGGAGCCGCTCGCGCTGCTGCGGCGTGAGGGCCGGTCGCGGGCGCGGCGTGCGGTCCTGCAACACCCGCACGATCGGCTTGGCGGCGGCCCGCCACACCTGCGGGCGCGCGTGCGCACCGGCCCGGGCGCCGAGCCGCACGACGGGGGCGACGAGGCTGGTGCGCAGACCCGGGGTGGCATAACCCCGCGAGTTGCTCGGCGGGATGCGGTCGACGACACCGGGCTGCACGCCGATGAATTCGCTGACGCGGTCGAGGGTGTGGGCGGGGTCGTCGATGAGTTCGCGGTAGCGCAGCACCATGACGCGCGAGCGGTCGACCCGCTCGAACAGATCGGCGAGTTGACTGCCGTACAACCCGAGTTCGCGGTAGCGCCAGAACGGCGCCCAGCCGTCGTCGACGCGGCGGCGTTCGGCGGCGAACGCCTTCTCGAAGTCGGCCTCCGGCTCCAGGCCGTCGGACCACAGGTGCATCCAGTTGCTGTAGGCGCGATCGATCGGGTCCCGGATGACGGCGATGAGCCGCGCGTCGGGCAGGCGCTCGGCGATGCGGCGCCGGGCCCCCGGGCTCCACAGGTAGAACGGCGTGCTCTCCCCGCGCACCTGGTCGGGGGTCGCCCCGGCGAACAGCGCCTCGTAGTCGCGTTCGCGCCAGACCCACTCCTGTTGGGAATGCGCGTCGCCCGGGCCGTGCCAGGCCGGCGGCGGGGCATCGTCGCACAGCCAGTACTTCGGCTCCTTCGGCGTCGTCGTGAAGACCTGGGGGTGCAGCGTGAGGGCGGCGTGCAACGCCGTCGTGCCCGCCTTGGGCGCGCCGATGATGATGAAGTCCGGGCCGGTCGAACGGTGGGTCATGTCGGATCCCTGAAGGGTGCGTGAATCGCTGGCGGGACGGGCGGACGCCGCTCGTGACTTGGGCCGCCCGCTGTCGAGTGGCCATGACCCTAGGCGCATCTCGCGGGCCCGGTCAAATTCCCACTAAACCTCTAGGAATAACCGATGATTTGACCCGTTTCGGGCGCGTGGTCAGCGCATGACGGACTTCGGCAGGTAGGCGCTGACGACCCAGTTCGGCAGGTCGACGACCTCGCTGATCTTCAGGTCGACGACGACGCTGCACAGCAGGTAGGCGTCGGCGGGCTCGAGCCGGTACTCACGCCCGAGCAGGTCGATCATCGCTCGCACCGCATCCTGGGACGCGGTCATGAGGTCCGGTGCGACACCCGTCGTCGCGTGGTAACCGGCGTCGCCGATGCCCGCGCGTAACGGCCCGGACGTCTCGAACTGCGGGCCCGGGATCGTTCGGCCCCGATGCAGCCGCACCCGGACGCGCCCGCGCATCGAGCCGACCTCGATGGCCGACACACAGACCTCGCCGTCGCCCTGGGCGGCGTGGGGGTCGCCGAACGCGAGCAGGGCTCCGGGGAGGTGCACCGGCAGGTAGAGCTTCGAGCCGACGACGAGGTCGCGGCAGTCGAGATTGCCGCCGAATCTCCCGGGTGGCATCACCAGGGTCGGCTCGTCGACCTGCGGCATCACCCCCATGACACCGAGAAACGGCCGCACCGGGATCCTCGCGACGTCGTAGAAGTCGGTCGAGACCTGGTTGTCGAGGGTCCAGCGGTACAGGTGGGGCTCGCCGAAGTCGTCGGGGAGCAACCCGAGGCCGGGATAGCTGGCGGTCCAGCCCCAGTCGCCGGGGACGTACTCGAGTGGCTCCAGTTCGATGACGTCGCCGGGCTGGGCGCCCTCGACGAGCACGGGGCCGGCCAACGGGTAGATGCGGTCGAGGTCGAGGTCGGGCACCGGTCCCCCGGTGCGGGCGTCGTCGAGGACGCCGCCGGAGGCGTCCTGCACCTCGAACTCGACGATGTCGCCGTCCGCGACGGCGAGCACGGGCTCATGCTCCTGGCTCCACAGCCGGAAGGGCGGTTCGGGGATCTCGTACGTCGTCATGTGGCGCCTCCTCGGGGTCGTGCACGGCGTCGGGCCTGCCCAACCGGGACTCGAGGCCTGCCCGCTTGACCGAAATGCTACTTTTGTGCACCCGTGCGGGCGCCGTTCGCTTACTCATCGGCAAAGCGTGGGAGTTTGTGCCGCGACTACCCGGCGAAATCTCCCACGCTGATTCACGGGCTCGCCGGGTAGCCTGCGCACGGTGTCGAGCATCGACCCGGCCCGCGGCCGCGCGGGCCCGACCCCGGACGACATCGAGCGCGCTCACCTGCGGGATCCCGCGGACCGCACGTTCTCGATCGCCCGGCACGGCGTGGCCGCCGACCTGTCCGACCTGGCGCGCCGGTTCTGGATTCCGGTGTGGCACGTGCCTCCCGGGCGCGAGGCGCCGCAGCGAGTGCTGCAGTACCCGGTATGCCTCGTGGTGATCGCCGATTCGTACGCACGGTTCTACGGCGTGGTCTCGGGGCTGTCGACGACGACGCTGCGCGGCCGGGGCTGGGCGGTCGGGGTGATGCTGCAGCCGGCGGCCGGGCTCCTGCTGACCGGCCGGTCGGTCGACGAATTCACCGACCGTCACGTCGACCTCGGCGAGGTGGCCGGCCTGGGCGCACTCGTGCCGCCGGTTCGCTCGGCGATGTCCGCGGCCCCGGACGATCCGGCCGCGCAGGGCCGGGCCAGGTCGCTGGTCGAGGCCGCGC
The DNA here is from genome assembly GCA_039812445.1 of Piscicoccus intestinalis. GTDB lineage: Bacteria > Actinomycetota > Actinomycetes > Actinomycetales > Dermatophilaceae > Kineosphaera > Kineosphaera intestinalis_A. The sequence goes on from JBDIAM010000289.1 coordinate 4,407, forward strand.
TGCGGGAACACCTACCGGTGGACGAGGAGGGCCTGCTCGTCAACGCCGTCGTCGAGGCGGTGGAGGCCGACCCGCACCTGCTGCGCGTCGGTCAGCTGTGCGAACGCTTCGGTGTGATCGAACGCACCCTGCAACGCCTCACCCAGCGCCGGCTCGGCCTGTCGCCGAAGTGGCTCATCCGGCGTCGCCGCCTGCACGAGGCCGCCGGCCGCCTGCGCGACCCCGCCACCGAGCTCGCCACCCTCGCCGCCGATCTCGGCTACACCGACCAGGCCCACCTCACCCGCGACTTCCGCGCCGCCACCGGCCTGACCCC
>JBDIAM010000290.1:0-4629 GCA_039812445.1 Piscicoccus intestinalis
TCCCGGGTCGTCCCGAGCACGGGCACCAGCATCGATCCGAACTGGGCCGCGCCGAGGCCGAGGGTGTACTCGGCGAGCAGGTACTTCGTCAGCTGTCGCTGCCGGCCCACCCAGGCCCACGCCCCGCGCAGCTGGGGCCGGCACCGCAGCACGTACATGCCGGTCATCGCGGAGATCACGGCCGCCACACCCCAGGAGAGCGTGAGGAGGCCGACGTTGTGCACCCCGGCCCAGATGAGCGCGAACAGCAGCGCGAACTGCGCGACGACCTTGACGAAGTCGATGAGGGTCGCGTGGTCGGCCCGGCCCTGCGCGAAGAACGCCATGCGCAGCACGTCCTGCGCCATGAGCAGCGGCAGACAGACCGCCACGGCGAGCAGCGCCTCGGCCAGCGCCCCCGAGAGCAGCACCCCGAAGAGCACGCACAAGAGGCCGAAGATCGCCCCGAGCCAGATCGTCACGCCCTGGCCCTTCGCGACGGCCACGCGGAAGTCGCTCAGGGAGTCGGCGCTGTGCAGGATCTGCAGCGGCTGCCCGACGACGGCCTTCCCGATGGCGACCGCGATCCCGTAGATGAGGAAGCCCACCGAGAAGGCGCCGAACGCGTCGGCGTCGACCGTCCGGGCGACGACGATCATGAGGAGCATGTTCCCCAGGGCCGACAGCCCCTGATCGACGACGTTCCATCCGGCCCGCTTGGCGAGCCCAACGAATGACGCCACGGCTCTCCTCGGTCTCGTTCGTCGTTGTCGCGGTTGTCGTCTGTCGCGTTGTCTGTGTTGTCGGTGTTGCAGGCGTTGTCGGTGGTGCGCTGCACCGCCCGGAACACCTGTCTCATCGGGCGCCCGGAGGCGCGGATCAGAAAACGACAGCCCCGACCAGGTGAAGAGGTGAACCAGGCATCGTGGGCCGAACATCGAGAGTGTAGGTCGCACCTCGGCGCGTCCGCGAATCCTGACGTAGCGTGAGAATGCGTGTTCAGGCACACGTCAGGGTCGCGGCGCAGACGGATCGCCGTCGTCGCGCCCCGCGCGGCGGACCCGGCACCGGCCGAACTCCCGCTCTTCGGGCGGAAATCGGGACACATCTCCCACATCACGGACCCCGGCGCCCGAGTGCACCCGATGTCGACACCGCATCACGAGATCCTCGTCACACCCGCAGTTCGGCCCGGCTCCGGACCCGCCGCACGCTCAGCGTTGCCACGACATAGCCTGGAACCTCACCACACCCGAGGAAAGAGCAGCAGTGATCGAGTACTTCACGTCTCGCGAGATCGAGGCGATGCGTCCGGCCGGCGAATTCGTCGCCGGGGTCCTGGCCACCTTGGAGTCGGAGATCACAGTCGGCATGAACCTGCTCGACATCGACGCCCGCGCCCACGAGCTCATCCGGCAGCGCGGCGCGACGAGTTGCTACATCGACTATCACCCCTCGTTCGGGGCGTCCCCGTTCGGGCACGTCATCTGCACCTCGGTCAACGACGCCGTGCTGCACGGGCTGCCACACGACTACACGCTGACGAACGGCGACCTGCTGAGCATCGACTTCGCGGTCTCGGTCGACGGCTGGGTCGCCGACTCCGCCCGCAGCTTCATCGTCGGCGACCGGCACGACCCGGCCGACCAGAAGATCATCGACACGACGGCCGAGGCCCTCGAGGCGGCGATCGCCGTGGCGCACCCCGGTAAGAAGCTCGGTGACATCTCCGCGACGATCGGCGACATCGCCCGTCGCGAGGGTTACCGCGTCAACACCCAGTTCGGTGGGCACGGCGTCGGACGCACCATGCACGGCGAGCCGCACGTGCCGAACGACGGCCGCGCCGGCCGCGGCCTCAGGCTGCGGCCCGGCCTCGTCATCGCCATCGAGCCGTGGCTCATGGCCGGCACCGACGAGATCTACACCGACCCCGACGGGTGGACCCTGCGCAGCACCGACGGATCCCGCGGCGCGCACTCCGAGCACACGATCGCCATCACCGACGGCGACCCGATCGTGCTCACCGCGCGGCCTGACTGAGCGCACGCCACCGGCACCGAGTCGGCCCGAGTCGCACCGCACCGCGTCGGCCCCGCGCCGCCTCGTCGCGTCACGATTGGGTCGCAACTTTCCTCGTAAGCGAACCTTGTCGGAGGTCTCGCCTACTCTCCGGGAATGACCGACTCCCCCGCACCCGGCCGCGACGAGAGCGCCGAGCCGGCCGCTGAGCCAGCCGCCGGGCCAGCCGCTGAGCCTGGCGCTGAGGCCGACTCCGGTTCCCGGCCCGGCTCCGCGCGACGCCGCAGCGGCCGCCCCGGCCGCCCGCTGGTCGTGCTCGAGGGCGTCAACAAGCACTTCGGCGACCTGCACGTGCTGCGCGACATCGACCTGGTCGTCCACGAGGGCGAGGTCGTCGTCGTCATCGGCCCCTCCGGCTCGGGCAAGTCGACGCTGTGTCGCACGATCAACCGGCTGGAGACCATCGAGAGCGGTTCGATCAGCGTCGACGGCAAGCCGCTGCCCGAGGAGGGCAAGGCGTTGGCCCAGCTGCGCGCCGAGGTCGGCATGGTGTTCCAATCGTTCAACCTGTTCGCGCACAAGACGATCCTCGACAACGTCACGCTCGGGCCCATCAAGGTGCGCGGAGCCGGTAAGGAGCAGGCCCGCACCCGCGCCCAGGAGCTGCTCGAACGGGTCGGGGTGGCCCACCAGGCGGGCAAGTACCCGGCGCAGCTCTCCGGCGGCCAGCAGCAGCGGGTCGCGATCGCCCGCAGCCTGGCGATGGAGCCCAAGGTGATGCTGTTCGACGAGCCGACGTCGGCGCTCGACCCCGAGATGATCACCGAGGTGCTCGACGTCATGATCTCCCTCGCCGACGCCGGCATGACGATGGTCGTCGTCACGCACGAGATGGGCTTCGCCCGGCGCGCCGCCGACCGGGTCGTCTTCATGTCCGACGGCGAGATCGTCGAGCAGGCCGCCCCCGAGGAGTTCTTCACCAACCCACGTTCGGCGCGCGCCAAAGACTTCCTCGGCAAGATTCTCACCCACTGAAGAACCCGATAGGAGAACCATGAAGACGCACCTGGGTGCCACGGCCCTACTGGCCGCGGGCGTGCTCACTCTCGCGGCGTGCGGCGCGGGAGCATCCGGCTCCGGCGGAGCCCCGGCCACCGACAGCGGCAACACGCTGCGCGTCGGCATCAAGTTCGACCAGCCCGGCCTCGGGCTGCAGACCGGCAGCACGTACAGCGGCTTCGACGTCGATGTCGCCAACTACGTGGCCCAGGAGCTCGGCAAGACGCCGACGTTCAGCGAGGCGCCGAGCCCGCAGCGCGAGACCCTGCTCAAGACCGGTCAGGTCGACATGATCGTGGCGACCTACTCGATCACCGACAAACGCAAGCAGGAGGTCAGCTTCGCCGGGCCGTACTTCGTCGCCGGCCAGGACCTCTTGGTGCGCCAGGACGAGAACGCGATCACCGGCCCCGACACGCTGACCGGCAAGAAGCTGTGCTCGGTCAAGGGCTCGACGTCGGCACAGAAGGTGCAGACCGACTACCCGGGCGTGCAGCTGCAGGAGTACGACACCTACTCCAAGTGCGTCGAGGAGCTGGCCAACGGCACCGTCGACGCGCTGACCACCGACAACACGATCCTCGCCGGTTACGCGAGCCAGCAGCAGTACCAGGGCAAGCTCAAGGTCGTCGGCCAGACGTTCAGCCAGGAGCGGTACGGCGTCGGCCTGCCGCACGGCGACACGCAGACGTGTCAGCAGGTCACCGACGCGCTGAAGAAGATGGTCGAGTCCGGGGAGTGGCAGAAGGCCGTCGACAAGAACTTCGGCCCGGCCGGCTTCAAGCCCGGCGAGGGCAACCCGCCCACCCCCGACGCCTGCGCCTGACGCAGCTGACCCCGCTGACCAAGCTGACACCGCTGACCAACGGTGATCCAGCAGTGACCTCCACTCGCGCGCCCGGGGCGGGCCGGCCTCGCCCCGGGCACGCGGACCCGCGTCGAAAGGACGCCCATGGGTGAACTCTTCGCGACCTACGACGTCGTCGGCGCGTTCTTCATGACGATCAAGCTGGCGGTCGCTTCGACGATCGGCTCGCTGATCCTCGGCACGGTCGTCGCGATCTGCCGGCTCTCCCCGGTCGGCGTGCTGCGCTGGCTCGGCGCCGCGTACGTCAACGTCGTGCGGAACACACCGCTGACGCTCATCACCGTATTCACGATGCTCGGGCTGCACTCCAACCTCGGCCTGCGCGTGGCCGACCCGTACTCGCCGACGAGCGTGGTCGACACGGCCTTCCGGTGGGGGGTGATCGCGCTGTCGGTGTACCACGCCGCGTTCGTCTGCGAGGCCCTGCGCAGCGGAGTCAACACCGTGCCGGTCGGGCAGGCGGAGGCGGCGCGCTCGATCGGCCTGACCTTCACCCAGAACCTGCGCTACGTCATCCTGCCGCAGGCCTTCCGCGGGGCGATCGTGCCGCTGGGCAACACGGTCATCGCGCTGACGAAGAACACGACGGTCGTGGCCGTCATCGGCGTCGCCGAGATCGCCTACCTGACCGCCACGATGATGGAGAACGACCCGCAGCTGCTCGTGTGGATCTTCCTGACCGTCGCGCTCGGATTCGTCGT
>JBDIAM010000291.1:0-4606 GCA_039812445.1 Piscicoccus intestinalis
CCCAGCGGCGTGAGCATCGGGCGCCGCGGCCCGACCCGCAGCGTGCGGGCCCGCTGCGACTGCCCGGCCCGCCGCGACGTCGCGTCGAGGGCGTAGGCGATCGAGCGCCCCGCCTCCGTGACGTCCTTGAGCATGAGGTCGGCGTCGCCGTAGCCGAGCAGCGCGGCGACCGCGTCGTGCTCCTGCTGCACGAGCCGGTCCCGCCCGCGCCCGGTGACCAGGTGCAGCGCGTCGCGCACGTCGAGGAGCCGGGCGTAGGCCTCGTCGACCGCGCCGCGGGGTCGGTCCGCCAGCCACGCCGCCGCGAGCGCCCGGATGACCGTCATGTCACGCAGCCCACCGCGCGACTCCTTGAGGTCGGGCTGGATGAGGTGGGCGAGCTCGCCGTGCCGCTCGTGGCGCTCGCGCACCGCCTCCATGAGTTCGGGCAGGCGCTTGCGGGCGTTGGCCCGCCAGTCGTGCGAGATCGTCGCGCGCACCCCCGCGACGAGGTCGGGGTCGCCGGCGATGAGCCGCAGGTCGAGCATGCCGACCGCGGCGACGAGGTCGTCGCGGGCCACGCGGCGGCACTCCTCCAGCGTGCGCACGCTGTGGTCGAGGCGCACCCCGGAATCCCACAGCGGGTACCAGAACCGTTCCGCGATCTCGGCGAGCGCCTGGCCCGCGATCCGGCCGTCGTGCAGCAGCACGAGGTCGAGGTCGGAGGCGGGCCCGCTGTCCGAGCGCGCGAGGCTGCCGACCGCGGCGAGGGCCAGGCCCTCGCGCTGACACCCGGAGCCCAGCCACGCGCGCTGCAGCCACGCACCGGTCACGGCGGCGATCGCGTCGCGGCGGCGGGCACCGGCTCCGACCTCGGTGAACGCCCGCAGGCTCGCCGCCTCGGTCCGCAGCCGCCGCAGATCGCCGGGCGCGCGATCCGACGGCTCGCCCTCGGAGTCGGACCCCGCGGCCCCCCTCCCCGCCTCGGCGGCCGGCGAGGCCGCTGAGACCGCTGAGACCGCTGAGGCCGAAGAGACGGCCCGAGCGGACTCGGCCGGACGTGTCCTGCGTGGCATGTCAAGGTCCTTTCCCGCGCCGCGGCGGCACACGCTGATTGCGGCGGACTGCACAACAAATGGCCGGAAAACTCCGAGCCCGGGGTGTCGGTGCTGGAGGGGTTTGGCACCGACACCCCGGGCGGTCGATGGGGTGGCTGAACGAGCTGACGTGGCGAGGGAGCGGCGCTACAGCGCCTGCGGGCCCCGCTCGCCGGTACGGACGCGGACGACCTCCTCGACGGGGATCGTCCAGACCTTGCCGTCACCGATCTTGCCGGTGCGGGCGGACTTGACGATGACCTCGACGACGTCGGAGACGTCCGCGTCGTCGACGAGCACCTCGAGACGGGCCTTCGGCACGGTGTCGACCGTGTACTCCGCGCCCCGGTAGACCTCGCTGTGGCCGCGCTGACGGCCGAAGCCGCTGGCCTCGCTGACCGTCATGCCGGCGACGTCGAAGGCCTCGAGGGCGGTGCGTACGTCGTCGATCTTGAACGGCTTGATGATGGCGGTGACGAGCTTCACTGGTTGACTGCTCCCTCGTTGTTCTGGGCGGCGCTCGTGTCGTGACGGTCGCCGGAGGTGGTGGAGGCGCGGGCGAAACCGGCGCTCATCGACCGTACGCCGGGCTGGCCGAGCAGTTCGTACGCCGTCTCGGCGTGCTCGTGGCGGTCGATGCCCTCCAGCTCGTGCTCGTGGTCGATGCGGAAGCCCATCGTCTTGTGCAGCACGAAGCCGATGATGTAGGTCACGACGAACGACACGATGAGCACCGTGAACGCACCCACGGCCTGGCGCCACAGCTGGTCGACGCCGCCGCCGTAGAAGAGGCCGTCGACGCCGGCCGGCGAGGCGGACGTGGCGAGGAAGCCGATGAGCAGGGTGCCGACGAGACCGCCGACCAGGTGCACGCCGACGACGTCGAGGCTGTCGTCGTACCCGAACTTGGTCTTCAGGCTCACCGCGAACGCGCAGGCGGCGCCGGTGATGAGACCGAGGACGACCGCGCCTACCGGGGAGATCGAGTTGGCCGCGGGGGTGATGCCGACGAGACCGGCGACGATGCCCGAGGCGGCACCCAGCGACGTCGGGTGGCCGTCGCGGACGCGCTCGACGGCCAGCCAGCCGAGGATCGCGGCGGAGGTCGCGGCGAGCGTGTTGACGAAGGCGACCCCGGCGGTCGTGTTGGCGGCCACGGCGGAGCCGGCGTTGAAGCCGAACCAGCCGAACCACAGCAGCGCCGCGCCGAGCATGACCAGCGTCAGGTTGTGCGGCCGCATCGGGTCCTTGCGGAAGCCGTGCCGGTTGCCGATGACGAGCACGAGCGCCAGGGCCGCGGCGCCGGCGTTGATGTGGATCGCGGTACCGCCGGCGAAGTCGAGCGCCTGCAGCTGGTTGGCGATCCAGCCGCCGCGCACCGAGCCGTCCGCGGAGTCGAAGGCGAACACCCAGTGGGCGATCGGGAAGTACACGATGGTCCCCCACAGGACGGTGAACACCATCCACGTCGAGAACTTGGCGCGGTCGGCGATGCCACCGGCGATCAGCGCGGTGGCGATGATCGCGAACATCGCCTGGAACGCGACGAACGCGATCGCCGGGATGCTGCCCGCGACGGCGTCCTCGCTCATGAGGCCCTGGAGGCCGAGGTATTCGGTGGGGTTGCCGACGAGGCCGCCGATGCTGTTGCCGAAGGCCAGGCTGTAGCCGTAGAGCACCCACATGACGCCGATCGTGGCCATCGCGCCGAAGCACATCATCATCATGTTGAGCACGGACTTGGCGCGGACCATGCCGCCGTAGAAAAAGGCAACGCCTGGGGTCATGATCATCACGAGCGCGGCGCTCGTGAGAACCCAGGCGGTATCGCCGCTGTTGATCTCCATGCCAGGTAGCTTCCGCGCGCCACATTTCGCCGTCGCGCCGCCCGTGTTACGTGCCCGTCAACGGGACGGGGTGCGGTGTAAACGTCGTGTTTCGACTGGCGCCGGCGCCAGGCGCACGTATGGTGCGGGCAAAGGAGGGCCCATGAACTGTTCACGCCGGCGCCCGCGCCCGGTCGCCGTGACTCACGCGGCCCTGACCAGCGCGTTCGCTCCGGCGCGCACGGCGCTCGCGCACGCCCTGCGCTCGCGGGTGGCCGGCGAGGACGCCTCGACGCGGGCCGGGCAGATCTGGGGAGCCGTCGGCGAACGCTGGTTCGCCCCAACGGATCCCGTGTGGCGGGTGCACGCCGACGCCGCGATGTTCGTCGGCGGCATCCGCGCCCTGCTGCTGCAGTCGCTGCATCCGCTGGCGATGGCGGGCGTCGCCGGGCACTCCGGCTACAAGTCCGACCCGTGGGGGCGGCTGCAGCGCACGAGCGACTTCATCGCGACGACGACGTTCTCGACGGTGCCGCACGCGCAGGCGGCGATCGAACGGGTCCGCGCGATCCACGGCCGGGTGCGCGGGCGGGCCGACGACGGCCGGCCGTACCGGGCCGACGACCCGCACCTGCTGGCGTGGGTGCACGCCGCGGAGACCGACAGCTTCCTGTCGTGTTTCCAAGCGTACGGTCCGGGGCGGCTGACGCCGGCCGAGTGCGACACCTACGTGGCCCAGGCCGGTCGGGCCGCCGCGGCGCTCGGGGTGCTCGACCCGCCGCGCACCGCCGCGCAGCTGCGCGCCACGCTGGAGTCCTACCGCCCCGAACTGCGGGCCACCGACGCCGCGCGGGAGGCGGCCCGCTTCCTGCTGCACGAGCCGCCGCTGCCGTGGTCGGCCCGGCCGGGCTACGCGATGCTCGCCGCGGGCGCCGTCGCCGATCTGCCGCCTTGGGCCCGAACCGAACTCGGCCTGCGGGGAACCGGCCCGGTCGGCCGTCGGCTCGGCACCGTCTCCGCCGGGCTCGTGCGGTGGGCGCTCGCCGACCCGGCCGTCGCCGCCGAGCGCCGCGCCCGCCTCTGACGGCTCTACGGCCCGGGGCGCAGCGGGGAGGCGTGGGTCTGCGTGCCGAGCCAGCGGGTCAGGCTCCCGTACCCCGCGGGCACGGGCAGGTCGGTGCGCAGGACCCCGGCCGGCGGCTGGGCCCGGCCGGCCGGCGCCGACGGAGCCAGCTCGACGATCTGGTCGACGACGCGCACGCCGCGCAGCACCCCGGGCAGGTCGCGGCCGGCGGGCGACAGCCGGAGGTCTTCGGCGAACACCTCGCGGCCGGCGCGGCGCACCCGGGTCCGCGAGTCGAGCCGGCCGCCGGTCTCGCCGTGCCGGCCGAGCACGAGGGTGTCGCGCAGCCACAGGCGAGCGCCGGGGCCGACGTCGGCGCCGAGGTCGCGGCGGACCACCGCTCCCTGCGCGACGACGAACGGCTCGGAATGCCAGCTCAACTCGCCGTCGATCCGCAGGTCGGCCCGCCAGGAGGCGGTGCCCCCGCGGCCGTCGTAGGCGACGGTGGCGGCGACGTCGGTGAGCCGCACCCGCGCGCCCGCGCCGACCTCGATCCGCAGCCGCAGGTCGTCGCCGGCGAGCAGCAGAGCGCCCGCTGCGAGGAGCACGACGTGGGCGGTGCCGTCCTCGACACGCACGAG
>JBDIAM010000292.1:0-4596 GCA_039812445.1 Piscicoccus intestinalis
CGCACGTGCGGGTGCCGCCGGGCCAGGCTGGGTGGGTGCACCCACGCTCGCGGTCTGGGTTGGGGTCGGGTTTGGGGTCGGGCTCCGGCTCGGCTGTGGTCGGGCTCGGGTTCGGGGGCTCGGCCTCGGGCTCGGCTGTGGTCGGGCTCGGGTTTGGGGGGTCGGCCTCGGGCTCGGCTGTGGTCGGGCTCGGGCGGGTCGGGCTCGGGCGGGTCGGTGCGCGTCAGCGGTCGGGGGGTGGCGTGCGCGCCTCGTCGGCGAGGGCCCGCCCGCGGCGCACGCCGAACTCGAAGGCGACGAGGCCGACGACGACGACGGCCAGCAGCGGGAGCACGAAGCCGGCCATGACGAGCGTGAACCCCTCGAGCGCGTCGTGCTCGGAGGCGGCGAGCACGACGTACGCGACGTAGGCGGCGTACAGGACGACGAACGCGGCGCCCTCCCAGCGGGCGATGACGTAGCCGGTGAAGGCGACCGGCAGCAGGGCCACCATGGCGGCCAGCATGAGCGGGGCGTCGAGCGCGATGACCGCACCCGGCACGGGGATGCCGGCGGGCGCGTCGCCGGGGGCCGGGAGCAGGGCGGGCAGGCTGAGCACGAGGCCGAGGTTGGCGATGTTGCTGCCGACGACGTTGCCGAGCACGAGCCCGGGATCGCCGCGCCGGGCGGCGGAGATGCTCGAGACGATCTCCGGCAGCGAGGTGCCGACCGCCACGATCGTCAGGCCGATGACCAGGCCGCTGACCCCGAAGGCGGTCGCGACGCCGACCGCCCCGGTGACCAGCACGTTGGCCCCGACGATGAGACCGGCCAGGCCGAGGACGAGCCACACGACGGCCTTCGGCAGCGGCAACGGCTCGTCGGCCTCGTCGGCCTCGTCGGCTGGCTCGTCCGGCGTCTCGGTCGGCTGGGCCGTCGGCTGGGATCCTCCGGCTGCGTCTGTCCCTGCGTCTGTCCCTGCGTCTGTCGCGGCGTCTGTCGCGGCGTCGCGGCGACCGACGACGACGGTGATGACGATGTGCGCGACGAAGCAGGCGATGAGGATCAGGCCGTCGATCGGGCTCAGGTGACCGTCCAGGCTCAGCGCGAGGAAGACGACGCCGAGGACGACCATGAACGGCAGGTCGAGGCGCAGCAGTCGGCGCTGCACGGTCAGCGGCACCACGAGCGCGGCGAACCCGACGACGAGCAGCGCGTTGGCGGTGTTGCTGCCGACGACGTTGCCGACGGCGAGGTCGGGCTCGCCCTGCAACACGGCGTCGACGGAGACGGCCAGCTCGGGGGCCGAGGTCGCGACCGACACGATCGTCAGCCCCACCACCAGCGTCGACATGCCGAGCCGCCGCGCGATCGAACTGGCTCCGGAGACCAGCAGCTCGCCGCCGACGACGAGCAGCACCAACCCCCCGACGATGCGGACGAGGTCGAGCAGATCCAGGGCGGGCACGAGCGCGAGTGTAGGTGTCACCGTCTCCCCTCGCCCGCCGGCACCGTCCCTGCGAACAGCCGTGTCACCACCCTCCCTGCGAACAGCCGTGTCACCACCGTCCCTGAGAGCTGCGTGTCGTGGTCGCGACTGCGGTCCGTGCCGCAGTCCTCACCGCGACACGCAGTTCTCAGCGACGTTCAGCGACGTTCAGGGGGTGTTCAGGGGCGTTCGGGGGGCGTTCGCGCGGGCGGGCTCGCGGACGGCGGGTGGGCTCGCGGACGCCGGGCGGGCTCGCGGACGGGGAGGGCCGTTCGTCGGCGGCGGCCTAGTGGGCGGAGGCCTTCTTCGGCAGCGGCAGCACGTGCATGATGCCGACGACGACGAAGCCGACGACGAGGCCGATGATCGCCGAGAAGAACGTGTTGACGAGCCAGCCGACGAAGGCGCCGGCGGCCCCGACGGCGTGCGCCGCCGCCTCCTCGAGGTGATGCACGAATCCGTAGAGGGCGTGCCATCCCAGGGTGTCGGTGCCGACGAGCAGGATGTGCCCGCCGACCCACAGCATCGCGACGACCCCGACGACCGTGAGCGCCTTGAGGAGCTTCGGCATGCCGGCCACGAGGCCGCGTCCGAACGAGGCGAGCGCGCCGGACTTCGTCTCGGCCAGGTGCAGGCCGATGTCGTCCATCTTCACGATGAGCGCGACGACGCCGTAGACGAGGAGCGTGATGGCGATCGCGACGACGACGAGGATGACCGCGCGGGTCCAGAACGCCTCGGCGGCCACCTCGTTGAGGGAGATCACCATGATCTCGGCCGAGAGGATGAAGTCGGTGCGGATCGCTCCGGCGACCATCTGGTCTTCGCGCTCCTGGCTGCGCTCGCCGTCGGCCGCCTCCTGCGCCGACTGCTGGCCGGTGGTCTCGTGGCCGCGCACCGAGTGCAGGATCTTCTCGGCGCCCTCGAAGCACAGGTAGGTGCCGCCGAGCATGAGCAGCGGGGTCAGCAGCCACGGCAGGAACTGGCTCATCAGCAGGATGGCCGGGAGGATGAAGACCAGCTTGTTGCGCAGGCTGCCGATCGCGATCTTCTTGATCATCGGCAGCTCGTGCTGCGGGGAGAAGCCGGTGACGTAGCGCGGGGTCACCGCCGTGTCGTCGACGACGACCCCCGCGGCCTTGGCGCTCGCCCGCCCGGCAGCGGCGCCGATGTCGTCGACGGAGGCGGCCGCCATGCGGGCCAGCGCCGCGATGTCGTCGAGCAGCGCGACGAGTCCGGCGCTCACCGCGCCACCCCCACCCCGGCCGCCCCGACCCCGGCCGAAGGCTGCCCTTTCGGTCGAGGGCTAGGGCTGTAGCAGGAGCCGTCGACCGAAAGGGCAGCCTTCGGCCGGATGAGCGGGGGACGGCTGGGGAGACGGTTCAGGCTCAGCACCGTCTCAGGGTAACCAGGGCGCCGGGGGCGCACCCGTCGAGCGCACGCGTCACGATGCGGTGTCGTGATGGCGCGCGACGAGGCGGCGCACCGACGGGGTGGCCAGCTGGGTGCCGAGGACGAGGCCGGCACCGATACCGAGCGTCGACAGCATCGCGGTCGCGAAGTCGTACCCGGCCTGCGGCGTGCCGGCGACGAGGTTGAGCAGCGAATACGCCACCGCGAGAGCCGGCAGCAGCGCGCCGCAGTAGGCCGGCACCGCCAGCACGAGAACGGCGGTGCGCATGCGGGCGGCGGCCAGCGTGCAGATGACCCCGAGCACGGTCGCCGCCGCGAACGTCGCGAACAGCGCGGTGAAGCCGAACGCGAGAAACGCCCGCTGCGCGCACGAGGTGACGGCCGCGGCGAGCGCGATCATCGGCATCGTGCGCCCCGCCGCGCCCTGGCCGACGGCGTTGGCCAGCGCCGCGACCGTCGAGGCGAGCAGCGCCCACGGCAGCGTCAGCGGCACCAGCTCGATCCGGGTCGGGTCGACCTCCACGTGGAACCACGACGACGTGATGACCAGCCCGGCCGGCATGCCGAGCAGCACGCCGAGCACGACGAGCGCGATCGAGAGCCCCCGGGCGTTGGCCGGGTCGCGAAACCCGGTGATCGCGTCCTGCGCGAACGCGACGATCGCGGGATGCGGCAGCAGCAGCACGAGCAGCGGCGCCACCGCGGAGGCGGTCTGGCCCGGGCTCAGCCAGCCGAGGGCCAGCGTCGTCGTGCCGAGCGCGAGCCCGATCGCCGACTGCGCCGCGACGGTGAAGAACGACGGCACCGCCCATCGGGAGATGACCAGCCCGGCTCCCATCGCGGCGACGACGAGCACGAAGGCGCCGATGGCCGAACGCCAGTCGCCGCCGGCGAGAAAGCTCAGCGTGATGCCGAGCACCCCGTTGGCCAGCAGGAAGTACGGCGGCGACCAGCGCGGGCCGAGTGATTCGATGATGTCGAGCCGCCGCGAGGCCCCGGCCATGTCGATGTCGCCCGCGACGATCTCGTCGACGAGGCGGTAGATGCGTGAGAGCGCCGACAGGTCGCTGCCGATGTTGCGCACGATCCGCATCTCGGTGATCGGTGCCTCCCCCGCCGGGGAGTACTGCAGCCGCACCGCCGCGGTCGTGATCTCGAGCTCCAGCGGCGCCAGCTCCCACGTCGCGGTGATCGCGACGACGGCCACCTCGGTGTCGCGCCCGTTGGCGCCCGCGCGCAGCATCGCCTCCGCGAGATCGAGCGCGAAACCCATGACCTCGCTGATCGGGTACTGCTCGGGAGGCGGGTGGGGCACCAGCCCCGAGTACAGCGAGCCGCGCAGCAGCGTCCGGATGTCGCGTTTCTGCGCGGCCGTCGTGATGCGCGGCGCCCCGTCGATGAGCGGAAACGACGAGGTCGTCGGCGGGCCGAGCTCGAGAGCCCCGGTGTAGGCGGGCGTGTCGCGCCGGGCGGCGCGCACCGGGCCCCAACGGGCCACCGTGCGCGGCAGCCGGCTCAACCGACCCCGCGCGCGACCCGGCTCCTGGGGGTCCGCCTCGTTCTGCGCCCGCCGGGCCGCCTCGAACGCGGCGAGCTGGGCGGGGTCGAAGGGCTGGTCCGGGATGGTGGGCACCGGGGCTCCTTCCGGTCGACGGTCGAGGGGCGACCGCCGGCGGAAGGCGGCCCCGCGACGACGCCGTCGGCAGGGCTTCAGT
>JBDIAM010000293.1:0-4595 GCA_039812445.1 Piscicoccus intestinalis
CTGCTGGCCACCATGCGGACGGTGCCCGACAACCCCCTCGCGAAAGCCGTTGCGGCACGGTCGCGTCCGACGGTGAGACGCACGCCACTGCGCTGCGTATCCACAGGTCAGGTAACGGGTGCTCGGGGCGAGGCGATGTCCACAGTGGTCGGCGCACGGCTTGGGGGAGCTGCATAGGCTGCGCGCACCGACCCGTCGTTACCCCTTCCATCGAGGTCCGTCATGTCCCGTAGTGCCCCTCCCTTGTCGACCCCGCGCGCCCGGGGAGCGCGCGCCCGACGCGCCACCGCCGCAGTGGCCGGCGCGGCGGTCGGAGCTCTGGTCACGCTCGCAGGCGGTGGCACCGTGGCCGCCGCCGCGCCCACTGCGTCCGTCGTGCGGGCCGCATCCACTGCGTCCGTCGCCTCCGTCGCACAGTCCTCGACGAGGGGTGCGCCGGCCACGGTCGTCAGCGGCGGTTCGTCACTCGCGACGACCGTGCGGATCCCGTCGGCGTGCCGCGCCACGATGACCGTCGTACGTCCGGACGGCACGCTGGCGATGGGCGTGGTGCAGGGCGCCAAGGCCACGCTGTACAGCACCGGCCACCGGCTGACCTACCGCCCCAAGGCCGTCGCCTACCTCGGCAACACGACGAGCCGCGGGGCCGAGACCGATCGCTTCTTCGTCACCGACTCCCGCGGCCGGATGCACCGCGTGACGGTCTCCCAACGCACCGGCTCCACGACCGTCGACGTCACGGATACGGTTGTGGCAAACGGTTGGGGCAACGTGCGGCTCATGGTCGCCACCGGACCGTACCTGTACGCCGTGACGAGCGGCGGCAGCATGCGTCGCTACGCGGTCTCGGCGACCTACGGGCTCACCGCGGCCGGCTCGGTCGGATCGGCGGGTTGGGGCAACGTCACCTCGCTGGCCTACGGCGGCTGGTGGCGGCTGCCCGGCGGTGCCCGTGCCGAAGACCTCGTCGCGGTGACCCGCGGTGGTGCACTCAAGGCCTTCGTCGTGCCCCGCAACGCGCCGGCGAAGGTCACGCAGCGCACACTTGTGTCATCGGGTTGGGGCAAGTACCGGCACGTCGCCGCCGGGGAGTGCACGAGCGGCCGGTCTCGCGCGCTCGCGGCGGTGCGCGCCAACGGCGACGTGCACGCCTTCCTCGACGGCAACGGCGACGACCAGTCCGGCGCCGACATCTCCTCCGCCGGTCGCGTCGCCACCGGCTGGCGTGGCACGATCACCGACTGAGCGGGCTCGCCCGGCGGGTGCGTGTGCGTGCCCGAGCGCGCCTGCCCGGCAACGGTGTTCGCGTCGGCGCCGCCCGCCGAGGGCGTGCTGCCGAGGAATCCGAGCAACGTCCGGGTACCGTCGGGATCATGTCGCGTCGACTCGTCGTTCTCGCCGCGTGCGTGGTCTTCGGCACCACGTCGTGCGGCCTGAGCATCACGCCCAAGGAGGACGAACCGAGCCCGCAGCAGCGGCTGACGGCCGCCAAACAGGCGGCCGACGCCGCCACCTCGGTGCATCTCGTCGTGACGTCCCGCGACGTGCCGCAGAACGCGCAGGGCATCCTCGGACTCGACGGAGTCGGCACTCACGCCCCCGCGTTCCAGGGCGTGCTCGACGCGCGGATGGGCGGTATCTCCGCCAAGGTCGATGCCGTCGCCATCGGCCCGGACCTGTGGCTCAAGCTGCCGTTCACGCCGCGCCACGTGAAGACCGACCCCTCCTCGTGGGGGGTGCCGAGCCCGTCCACACTGTTGTCGCCCGACTCCGGGCTGACCTCGCTCATCACGCACACCGCGAACCCCGTCGAGGGCGAGCAGAAACGCGAGGGGCAGGAGGTGCTGCGCACGATCACCGGCACCGTGCCCGGCGACAAGGTCGCGCAGGTGCTCAACACCGGCGACCCCCAGGGGCAGTACCAGGTGAGCTACGGACTCACCGATCCCGACGGGACGCTGCGCAAGGCCTCGATCTCCGGGCCGTTCTTCCCCGGCGCCACCTCGACCTACGACGTCGTGTTCGACCGCTACGGCGAGCCCGTCGACATCAAGGCGCCCGCGTGACCGAGCCGAGCGTCGCGACGCGGCGCGACCCGCAGGTGGCCCGCGGCTCGCGGGGCCTGCTCGCGATCGCCGCGCTCGCGGTCTCGCTCGCGGCGGCCGACACGTACGTCGTCGTGCTCGCGCTGCCCGACATGATGGCCGGCGTCGGCCTGAGCATCGACGACCTGCAGAAGGCCACGCCCGTCATCAGCGGGTTCCTGCTCGGTTACATCGCGGTGCTGCCGCTCATCGGGCGGCTCTCCGACGTCGTGTCGCGGCGGCGCGTGCTGCTGTGGTGCCTGGCGCTGTTCGTCGTCGGCTCGGCGATCACCGCGCTCGCCGTGGACCTGTCGGTGCTCGTCGGCGGCCGCGTCGTGCAGGGCATCGGCGGAGGCGGTCTCGTGCCGGCGACCCTCGCGCTCGTCGCCGACCTGTGGCCGCCGCACCGGCGCGGCGTGCCCCTCGGCGTCGTCGGCGCCGTGCAGGAGGTGGGCAGCGTGCTCGGCCCGCTGCTCGGGGCCCTCGTGCTCGCCGTCTCCGACTGGCGCGGGATCTTCTGGCTCAACGTGGCCCTCGGGCTGGCGCTGGCCCTCGGCCTCGCCCTCACCGCCCGCCGCCTCCCACCCACTTCCCTGAAAACTGCGAGTCGCGGTGAGAACTGCAGTCCGGGTCGCAGTTCTCACCACGACACGCAGTTCTCAGCGACGTTGGGGGGCGTGCTCGGGGGCGTGCTGCTGGTGGGGCTGGGGCTGTTGGGGCTCGCGCTCGTCGCGCCGCAGGGGCTCGTCGAGGACGTCGTCTGGGGGCTGCCGTTCGTGCCGTTCGGCGTCGGCGGTCGGCTCGCGACGCCGATCGGCTACGCCGCTCTGGCGCTGCTGGCTCTGTGGCTCGTGGCCCACTGCGTGCGCTCCAGGCGGGTGCTGGCCCGGCTCGACCTGTTCGGGGCCGCGCTCGTTGCGGTCGTGCTCGGCTCGCTCGTGCTGACGTTCGCGTCCGCCGACCCCGAGCGCGAGGTCGTCGGCCCGCTCGGGCACGTGCTCCTGCCGGTCGGGGCGCTCGCGCTGCTCGTCGCGCTGTGGTGGCACCGCCGCGCCGCCCGCCCGCTCGTACCGCGCGGCATCGTCACCCGCCGGGTCGCCGCGGGCATGCTGGCCAGCCTCGCCGTCGGCGCCGCGCTCGTCGCGGTCGTCGTCGACGTGCCGGTGCTCGCCCGGCTCACGCTCACCGACTCCCAGACGCAGGCCGCGCTCGTGCTCGTGCGCTTTCTCGTCGCCCTGCCGCTCGGGGCGCTCGTCGGCGGCGCGCTGCTGCGTCGCGTCGGCAACGCCCCCGTCGCGGTCGCCGGGCTGCTCGCCGCGAGCGCCGGACTGGGGGTCATGACGACCTGGGGTCGCGGCTCCCTCGCGGAGACGGTGAGCACCACCGTCGTCATGGTCGTCGTCGGCTTCGGCCTCGGGCTGGCGATCGCGCCGGTCAACGCGGCGGTGCTCGACGACGTGCCGCACGACGCCCACGGCGTCGCGAGCTCCCTCGTGGTCGTCGCCCGCATGGTCGGCATGGTCGTCGGACTCGCGCTGCTGACCGCCTTCGGGCTGCGGCGCTTCTACGAACACGTCGCGACCCTGCCCGCCACCCTCGACCCGAGCGCCCTGCTCGACGCAGGCGTCGTGCAGGTGCAGACCGTGTTCGCCGGCGCCGCCCTGTGCGCGCTCGCCGGCGCCCTGGCCGCCGCCGGCCTCGGGTGGCGCCGGGCCCGCTGAGGCCCGGCTGAGGCCCGCACTCTCAGGCCGGGGCCACCGGCCAGGTCTCCAGGCGCCAGGCGGCGTCCCAGAACATCCACTCGTACTGCGAGGAGCGCACGAACGCGGCGGCCATCGCGGTGCGCACTCCGTCGTCGGCGGCGTCGGCGAGGGCGTCGACGATTCGGCGGGCGTGGGCGGTCGAGGCGGCGAACTCGGGGTCGCCGTAGGCGCTGATCCAGTCGCCGTAGGGGTGGGCGGCAAGGTCGCCGACGGCGGCCTTGAGGCGGGTGCCGACGTCGTCGTAGATCCAGAAACACGGCAGCACCCCGGCGGCCAGCGCCGGGTAGCAGCCGCGGGTCGACAGCGTCAGCAGGTGCCCGGTGTAGGCCGCGCACGTCGGAGACTGTTCGCCGAGGTCACCCAGGCCGTTCGCCACGTGCGCGGCGTGCAACTCGCGCTCGACGACGACGGTCTGCCGGGCCGACTCCGCCCAGAACACCAGGTCGTCGGCGTCGGGCGACTGGGCGGCGCACGCGGCGAGCGCGCGCCCGTAGTCGGCCAGGTACAGGGCGTCCTGGGTCATGTAGTAGCCGAATCGCTCGGTGTCCAGGCTGCCGTCGCGCAGCCCGGTCACGAGCGGCAGGGCGTCGATCGCCTCCCGAATCGGCGCGATCGCCTGCCACAGGTCGTCACTGAACGTCATCGTTCGGCCTCCGTTCGTCGGCAGCGGATCTGCCGGGTGCTCAGGTGCCGGCCGCGACCCCGCGCAGAGCGTCGTCGGACAGGCGGTAGACGAGTTGGTCGTGCA
>JBDIAM010000294.1:0-4586 GCA_039812445.1 Piscicoccus intestinalis
CGGCGCCGGGGCGCGCGAGCCCGTCGCCGGCGCCGCCTGCGTCGAATCGGCCGCTGGGCGCGGCTCCCGGGGCGCCGGGCCGCGCGGGGCCGTCGGCCCCCACGGTGCCTTCCCGCGGCGTGAAGGTCAGCGGGGTCTCGTCGCTCATGACCGCCTCCCGATGAACGAGGCGACGCCGATGCCGAGCATCGCCAGGCCGGCGTATCCCGCCTTGCGGAAGATGTCCGGCAGGTCGTGGGTGGTGACGATCGGGTCCGGCGGCAGGCCGTAGACCTCGGGCTCGTCGAGCAGCAGGAAGACCGAGCCGGTGCCGCCGACCCCGTCGTCGGGGTTCGCGCCATACAGCCGGGCCTCGGTGTAACCCTGCGCGTGCAGCGCCTCGACGCGGGCCTGCGCGCGCCGGCGCATGTCCGACAGGTCGCCGAACTGGATCGACGTGGTCGGGCACGTCTGCGCGCACGCGGGCTGCTGACCGGCTCCGATGCGGTCGTAACACAGCGTGCACTTCTGTGCGATGCCCTCGTTGACGACCGCGGTCTTGCGCGGGCTGCCGTCGGCCTGCGGCGGGGTGGTGCGGCGCTCGATGACGCCGAACGGGCACGCCGCGACGCAGTAGCCGCAGCCGTTGCAGATGTCGTCCTGCACGACGACCGTGCCGAACTCGGTGCGGAACAGCGAGCCCGTCGGGCACACGTCGAGGCAGCCGGCGTGCGTGCAGTGCTTGCATACGTCGGAGGCGATGAGCCAGCGGAAGTCCGGAGTCTCGGCGGCGGGCACGCCGTCGGGGATCGTCGCCGGCACCGGCTCCGCGGCGAACTCGCCGGAGAGCCCGGTCAGGTCGGTGCGGTCGCCGCTCAGCGCCGAGGCGCCTGACGGACCACCCGGCCCCGACAGCCCCGAGGCGTCGCGGTCGGCCCAGCCCGCCCCGTCGACGGAGGCCGAGGTGCCGGGCCCGGCGAGCGGCAACCCGGTGGGCGGGGCGCCGGAGACGTCGAAGGCGGTGGCGCGCCGAAGCGGGGGCGCGTCGGGCGCGGGCGGGCCCATCGTCGGCATGCCGAGTTCGACGGCCTGCCGCCGGCCCGACTCCCGCGCGGCCTCGATGCGCTCACGGCTCTGCTCGACGAACGCGACGTGCCGCCACGTGCTCGCGCCGAGCTGGCCGGTGTTGTCGTAGCTCGATCCGAGCAGCCCGAGCCCGTCTTCGGGCACGTCGTTCCACTCCTTGCACGCCACCTCGCAGGCCTTGCAGCCGATGCAGATCGAGGTGTCGGTGAAGAACCCCTTGCGCGGCGGCGGGTCTTGCCAGTTCGCGTCGCGCGCGGGGTCGGTGGGGCCCGACAGTTGCTGCTGCCAGAGCTTCACGAGGTATCACCGTCCTGGGTCGGCAGCTCGAGGTCGGGGTTGACGTCGCCCGCGCGCGGGTCGCCCTGCGGGGCGGCGTCGGCATCGCGCAGCCGGTTGCCGGTCTCGCTGGTCAGCCCGGCCAGCGACTGGTACTCGGCGATGAGCCGCAACAGCGCCTCGCCGCGCGGCCGGCGCCCGGGCCGGATGTCGCACGAGGCGACCTTCGACTCCTGGATGTGCACGTTCGGGTCGAGGGTCACGCCGAGCAGGTCGTTCGCGGCGTCACCGGTGACGAAGGCGCCGTCGCCGCCGACGCCCCAGTGATAAGGCAGGCCGATCTGGTGCACGGTGCGGCCGTTGGCGACGAGCGGGCGCACGCGGTCGGTGACGAGCACGCGCGCCTCGATCGCCGAGCGCGGCGAGACGATCGTCGCCCAGCCGCCGTTGGTCAGCCCGCGTTCGGCGGCGAGCGCGGGGGAGACCTCGCAGAAGAACTCCGGCTGCAGCTCGGCGAGGTAGGAGAGCCAGCGGCTCATGCCGCCCGCGGTGTGGTGCTCGGTGAGCCGGTACGTCGTGAAGACGTACGGGTACACCTCGACCCCGGCCTCGCCCGCCGACGGCGCGCTGAGGTTGTCCTTGCGGGGGTAGACGTGCCGCGCCGGGTTGCGCTGCTGGTCGTACAGCGAGTTCGCGACCGGCGACTCCTGCGCCTCGTAGTGCGTCGGCATCGGCCCGTCGACCATGCCCTTCGGCGTGAACAGCCAGCCCTTGCCGTCGGCCTGCATGATGAACGGGTCGTCGCCGGCCAGGCCGGCGACGCCGCCCGTGCCCGGCTCCGGCTGGTGGTGGGGGTGCTTGTCGAGGGGGAAGTCCGGCACGTCGTGGCCGGTCCAGGTGCCCTTCTCCTCGTCCCACCACACGTAGGCCTTGCGCTCGCTCCACGGCTTGCCGTCGAGGTCGGCGGAGGCCCGGTTGTAGAGGATCCGCCGGTTGGCGGGCCAGGCCCAGCCCCACTGCGGGGCGACCCAGCCCTGCTCGTTCTTGGCCACCCGCCGGTTGGCCTGGTTGACGCCGCCGGCGTAGACGCCGGTGTAGATCCAGCAGCCGCCGCTGGTGGAGCCGTCGGCCTTCATCTCGGCGAACTTCTCCAGCGGCTGCCCGGCCTTCTCGCCGGTGAGGTGGAAGCCGTTGATCTCGGCCAGGACCGCCTCCGGGTCGGGGTCGCCGTGCTCGTCGACGGGGTAGTCCCAGGTGAGGTCGAGGATCGCCCGGTCCCGCGGATCGGTCGAACCGGCGAGCTTGGCGCGGATGCGCTGCCCGAGCTCGTGGAAGAACTGCAGCTCGCTGCGGGCGTCGCCCGGCGGGGGCACCGCGGTCTCGCGCCACTGCAGCAGGCGCTGGGTCTGGGTGAACGTGCCGCTCTTCTCGGTGTGCGTGGCCGCCGGGAGGAAGAAGACCTCGGTGCCGATGTTCTCGGTCTCCAGCTCGCCGGTGGCGATCTCGGGGCCGTCCTTCCAGAACGTCGCCGACTCGATGAGCCGCAGGTCGCGCACGACGAGCCACTTGAGGTGGCTCATGCCCATGCGCTGCATGCGGCCGTGGCTCGACCCGACGGCCGGGTTCTGGCCGAGGAGGAAGTAGCCCTCGACCTTGTCGCGCAGCATGTCCATCGCGGTGGCGTACGTGTTGTGCGCCCCGCTCAGGCGCGGCAGATAGCCGTAGGCCCAGTCGTTCTCGGCGGTCGCCGCGTCGCCCCACCAGGCCTTGAGCAGACTCACGGTGTAGGCGTCGGCGTTGGCCCAGAAGCCCTTCTGGCGCTTGGAACCGATCGCGTCGATGTACTGAGCGAATGTGTCATGTTTGCCGACCGCCGGCATCGCGAGATAGCCGGGCAGCAGGTTGAACAGCGTCGGGATGTCGGTGCTGCCCTGGATGCTCGCGTGCCCGCGCAGCGCCATGATGCCGCCGCCGGGGCGGCCCATGTTGCCGAGCAGCAGCTGGATGATCGCGCTCGTGCGGATGAACTGGGCGCCCAGGCTGTGCTGGGTCCAGCCGACCGCGTAGACGAACATGCCGGTGCGCTCCCGGCCGCTGTTGCGCACGAGCGCGTCGGCGACGTAGTGGAAGTCCTCGAGGCTGATTCCACACAGTTGTGTGACGAGCTCGGGGGTGTAGCGGGCGTAGTGCTTCTTCAGCAGCTGGAAGACGCAGTGCGGGTCGCTGAGCGTGTCGTCGCGCTTGACCCGGCCGTGCTCCAGCGACGGTCCGGCAGCACCGGAGGCCTCCGGCTCCGCGCGGTCGTCCTTCGAGCCGCCGTGTTCCTCGGGGCCCGCCTCGCCGACGGTGTCGTCGGCGTCGACGCTCGGGGCGTCGTCGGCCTCCACGTAGGCCCAGCTGGACTGGTCGTAGGCGCCGGTCTGCGGGTCGTAGCCGGAGAAGACGCCGTCGAAGTCCTCGGTGTCGCGGAACTCCTCGTTGATGATCGTCGCCGCGTTCGTGTAGGCGCGCACGTACTCGGCGAAGTACAGGTCGTTACTCAGGATGTGGTTGATGAGCGCGCCGAGGAAGACGATGTCGGAGCCGGCGCGGATCGGCACGTGCTTGTCGGCGACGGCCGAGGTGCGCGTGAAGCGGGGGTCGATGTGGATGACCTTCGCGCCCCGCATCTTCGCCTCGGTCACCCACTGGAACGCGACCGGGTGGCACTCGGCCATGTTCGATCCCTGGATGACGATGACATCGGAGTTCGCCATGTCCTGCACGAACTGGGTCGCGCCGCCGCGCCCGAACGAGGACCCCAGACTGGGGACCGTGGAGGAGTGTCAAATACGGGCCTGGTTCTCGATCTGCACCGCCCCGAGGCTCGTGAAGAGCTTCTTGATGAGGTAGTTCTCCTCGTTGTCCAGCGTCGCGCCGCCGAGGGAGGCGATGCCCATCGTGCGGTTCAGCGGCCGGCCCTGGTCGTCGCTGTCCTGCCATGTGCGCCTGCGGGTCTCGATGATCCGGTCGGCGATCATGTCGGTCGCGACGTCGACGTCGAGGTCCTGCCATTGCGTGGCGTACGGGGCGCGGTAGCGCACCTTCGTCACGCGGTTGGGGGCGTTGACGAGCTGCTCGGAGGCGGCGCCCTTGGGGCACAGCCGGCCGCGCGAGATCGGGGAGTCGGGGTCGCCCTCGATGGCGATGACCTTGCCGTTCTTGGCGAACACCTTCTGCCCGCAGCCCACCGCGCAGTACGGGCA
>JBDIAM010000295.1:0-4565 GCA_039812445.1 Piscicoccus intestinalis
CCGGCGAACGGGGGCCGGGCGCTGCTGCTGCTGGGCCAGGTCGACGACCAGCGCCTCGTCGACGGCGCGCGGGTCACGGTAGAGGGCTACCGCCGACAGAACGTGGCGACGACATGCCAGCAGGGCGAACCGTTCACCGTCCTGCGCCTGGTCCAGGCCTCCACCGGAGGCTGACCGGCCCCGCCCGCGGGCGGGCCCCGACGAGGCCGGCCGTCCCACCATCGGGGGGTGGGACGGCCGGCCTCGTGAGTCCTCGACCGGCGAGCCGGTCGCGTCAGGGCGCCTGCCGCACGATCGTCGGGCTGCCGGTGGGGGTGCCGGTCGGGCCGTCCGTCGGCGCCGGGCCGGACGGTGGAGCGGTCGGCGTCGGCGACCCCGTCGGCGAACCGGTCGGCGACGCCGTGGGCGACCCGGTCGGCGGCGCCGTCGAGCCCGCGTCACCGTCTCCGATCAGCACGCGGCCGCGCCCCAGCACGGCGCCTTCGTCGCTGGTCACGTGCATGTCGCCGACGAGCACCCGACCGGTGGCCGCCGCGGACCGCACGGTGACGACCCCGGTGATCCGACCCGACTCCCGCTCGGCGAGCGTCAGCGGCGCCGGGTCGACGGTGAGGGACCCGAGCGTGGGGCTGGTGAACATGTCGAGGTAGTCGTAGGCGGTGCCGGAGCTCCCGGTCTGGTAGGCCTCGACCTCGACGGTGTACGTGCCCGGCTCCGGGCTGGGGATCGTGACCTCCTCGTCGGAGTCGCCGTCGGCCGACATGCCGACGACCGCGCCCGCGGAGTCGTAGACGTACAGGTCGAGGTCGGCGGTGAGGTCGGCCGCCGAGCCGATCGACGCCTGCAGCGCCGCCGCCCCCTGGGGCACCTCGATCTCGTACTGCTGCCGCTCGCCGGAGCGGATCGTCGGACGAGCCGTGCGCGCCGACCCCAGCGGGCCGCCGACGCCGCGCGCGACGACGTCGCCGAACCGGTTGTCGACGGTCCACGACACGGGCGCCGGCACCCCCACCCGCGGGTCGGTGACGCGCTGCTCCTCCGGCGTGACCCGCACGCCCTGCGCGGCCGCGGTCAGCGTGAACGGGTTTCGCAGCGTCGGCGTGGTGCGCTTGGCCTCGACCTGCAACTCCCACACCCCCGGCAGCGGGTCGCTGTACGAGCGGGAGACCGGGTTGCACGCCTTGGCGTCCGAGGAGTCGTTCGTGTAGCAGGTCACCTTGCTCGTCGGCTCGTCGACCGGAACCCCGTACGGGTTGATCGCGACCCAGCGCGCCTGCGACCCGGCGGCGATGCCCGACAGGTTGACCTGCAGGGCCCTGGCGCCCTTGGGCACGTCGACGAAGTAGCTCGTCGTGCGCACCCGCTCGACGCTGCCCGAGGTCGTCTGCTCGAACGGGCTGTCGGTCACCGGGTCGGCGACCACGACCGCGGCGCTCATCCGCGCGTCGACCAGCGGTGTCGCCGGCGAATCCAGCTGCAGCATCGCGGTGTGCGCACCGGTCCCGCGCGGTCGCGACGTGATCGGCACCGTCACCGGCTCCCCCAGCGGCAGGGCGACGGTGTCCGGGGCGCCGAACGTGCCGTCGCCGCCCACCCACGTGAGCCGGTGCTCGACGGCCTCGGCCGGGCCGGCGGTGCGGGTGATCGTCACGTCGTCGGTGCGCTCGACGCCCGACCGGGGGCCACCGGCTCCGGGGGCGCAGCGGTTGTACAGGCCGGCGCCGCGGTTCGGGGTGGCGAGCATGTCGGAGATCGGGGTGCACACCGGCGCCGAGATCGTGTACCGGGAGCTGACGTCGGGCGAGCGGCGCAGCGCCTCCCACGCCCCGACGACGTCCATGAGCCCGCTGCCCTGCGCGGTCGCCGCCGCCCCCGAGACGGGTCGAGCCGTGCTGTACAGCGATTCGCGCAGCTGGCGGGGCAGCACCGGCAGGTCGGCCTGCCGGGCCGCCGACAGCAGCAGGGCCGCGGCGCCGGTGGCCTGCGGCGAGGCCATCGACGTGCCGTTGAACATCGCGTAGCCCGGCGGCAGCCTGTAGCTGACGGTCGGCAGGTCCTTCTGCACCGACCAGCGCGGCACCGTCGAGATCGCGGAGCCGGGCGCGGCGAGGTCGGGCTTGACGCCGCCGTCCTCGCGCGGCCCGCGGCTCGAGTAGTTCTGCACCATCATCGGCGCCGAGACGTCGGCGCCGTAGTTCGACTTCCACGTGTCCCGGCCGGCGGTGGCGGCGACGGCGACCGCGTCGGAGGCGACCGCCGGGTCACCGACGGTGTTCACGCCCGGCCCGGAGTTGCCGGCCGAGATGAACAGCTGCACCCCGTAGGTGTCGATGAGCCGGTTGTACAGCTGCGCCCGCACGTTCGCGCCGTCGTTGAGGGCCGGCAACCCGCCGATCGACATGTTGACGACGTCGACCTTGCGGTTGGCGACGAGGTCGATCATGCCCTCGGACAGGGCCACGGCCGTGCAGCCACCGGCGTACAGGCAGGCCTTCGACGAGACGATGCGGGCCCCGGGTGCGGCTCCGTCGACGCCGCCGAAGAGGTTGTGTCCCGCGGCGATTCCCGCGACGTGGGTGCCGTGGGAGTCGGCCACCGTGCCGATGTTGACGAAGTCGGCGGTCTGGCCGGCAAGGCCCGCGGGCGTCAGGTCGACGTCGCGGCGGAACTCGACGACGAACGGCACCGACTCCACGACCGGGGTCTTCTTCGAGTCGGTGCCGAAGTGCCCGACCTGGAACTTCTCGCCGTAGGGGCGCATCGGCGTCTCGTCGGTGAAGTCGTGGTCCTGGTCGAGATCCACCCAGATGTCGTTCGTCGTGTAGTCGTACAGCACACCCCAGGCGTCGGTCGTGTCGCCGTCGCGGTTGACGTCGCCGGCGTACTCCTCGCTGCCGGCGGCCGCCGACTCGCGAAAGACGTTGAGCGCGTAGTCGGCCCCGGGCCGGGTCGGCAGCGTCCAGGTGGCTCCCCCGTAGCGGGCCCGGGGCGCGGTGACCCGCGCGACCATGGGCCGCCACGACCCGTCTCCCTCGAGGAGGGGGTCGGTGGCGGTCACCCAGTCGACGATCTTGCGCTCACCGGTGCTGGTCTTGGCCAGGGCCGGGTGGTCGAGGTCGACACCGGAGTCGAGCACACCGATCGTCACGCCGCGGCCGTCGGCCTCGGGGTGCGCGCCCGTGAAGGCCACGGCGCCCGTCTCGTGCGTCGGCAGGTACGGGTTGACCGGCGCGGTGCGTGCATTCGGGCCGGTCCACGGCCTCGAGCCGGAGGCGGGCCGGCCCGCGGGCTCGACCTGCGGATCGGGCACCGAGAGGGTCTCGTCGAGGTCCATCGCCTGCACGCCCGCGAGCTTGGCGGCGGCCCGCACCTGACCGGTGGGCACCGAGGCCCGCACATAGCCGACCTTGTCGTGGCGGTAGCCGACCGTCGCGCCGAGGCCGCGCAGCTCGTCGGCCACACCCGCGGTCTTGCCCGGCGCCGTCAGGGCCATGACCGCGACCGCCTTGCGCCCCGATGCCTCCGCCGTCGCGAGCAGGCCGCGGCTGTGCGAGGAGAGGCGCGAGCCCTGCTCGGGCTTGACGGGCTCGGTGACCGCGCCCTTCGCGGGCGGCATCGGCGTCGGCTGCGGGGTGGGGTCGTTCGCGGCGGCGGGCCCGGCGGAGGCGAGGCCCGCCGCACTGAGGGCGAGAGCCAGCAGGGCCGCGGCCCCGGACTTGGCGAGCCTGGACTTCGATGACACGGCGAACCTTTCGATCCGGGCGGCCCGCGGGCCCTGGGCAGACGCGCACCCGGCGAAGGGGCGGCGCCTCACGCGATGCCGCACAGGCTAGCGGCGGCCCCCTACTGCCCCCGGACATTTCGGCCGGGGTGTCCGCGCCCGGGCGCCCAAGCCGCCCGCCGACCGGGCCCCCCGCCGACCGGGGGCCGGCGGGCGACCGGGGGCCGACGGACGACCGGGGGCCGGCGGGCGACGGCACTACAGTGCTGCCGTGGCGCCACCCACCTCCCCCCGCCCGCTGTACACCCGGCCCGAGGCGTTGGCCGCGGTGGCGGTCGGCGGGCTGATCGGCACGACGCTGCGCTACCTCGTCTCGCTCGCGCTGCCGCACACCCAGGACGCCTGGCCGGCCTCCACCGTCGTCGTCAACCTGCTCGGCGCGTTCTGCCTCGGGCTGCTCACCGCCTCCCTCGCCGAACTGGGCCCCGACGCCGGCCGCCGGCGCGTCGTGCGGCTCACCCTCGGAGTCGGGCTGCTCGGCTCCTTCACGACGTACAGCACGCTCGCCCTCGACGCCGTGCACCTCGCGGACGCGGCCCGGTTCGGTCTCGCGGGCTGGTACGTGACGCTCAGCGTCGTCGGCGGGCTGCTCGCCGCGGGAGCCGGGGTCGTCGCCGGATCCCGCGGCACCCGCCGACGGCGACGTCCACCCGCGAGCCCACCAGGGCGATCACACGGGGCGACGCCGTGATCGGGGTGCTCGTCGCCGTCGCCGGATCGTGCGGCGCGGTGGCCCGGTTCACCCTCGACGGGGCCCTGCGGGCCCGGCTCGGCAGCGCGTTCC
>JBDIAM010000296.1:0-4560 GCA_039812445.1 Piscicoccus intestinalis
ACGAGGGTGAATACTCGGTATGTACCCTCGTTCGACACGGCCCCGGGGGGCGGTCGGGCGCCGACAGGGGGGCGCCCGACCGGCCGGGGCGGACAAGGAGCCGAACATGAGTGCGGTGCTGGAGATGCGCGGCGTCAGCCGCGTGCACGGGGACGGGGCGCAGGCGGTGCACGCGCTGCGCGGGTGGATCTGCAGGTCGGCGCGGGTGAGCTCGTCGCGGTGATGGGACCGTCGGGCTCCGGCAAGTCGACCCTGCTCAACCTCGCCGGCGCGCTCGACGCGGCGACGCAGGGCAGCGTCGTCATCGAGGGGCGCGAGCTGGGCACGCTGTCAGCCGCCGACCTCGCGGCGCTGCGGCGGCGCCACGTCGGCGTCGTCTTCCAGGACTTCAACCTCATCGGCTCGCTGACCGCCGCCGAGAACGTCGCGCTGCCACTCGAACTCGACGGGCGCGGCCCGCGGCAGGCCCGGCCGGAGGCGGTCCGGGCTCTGGCCGACGTCGGCGTCGACGAGCTCGCCGACCGGTTTCCCGACGAGCTGTCCGGCGGCCAGCGGCAGCGCATGGCGATCGCCCGCGCGCTCGTCGGCGACCGCCGCCTCCTGCTCGCCGACGAGCCGACCGGCGCGCTCGACTCCGTGACCGGCGAGGGCATCCTCGCGGTCATCCGGCGCCGCTGCGACGAGGGCGCGGCCGGGCTGCTCGTCACCCACGAGGCGCGGCACGCGGCCTGGGCCGACCGGGTCGTCTACCTGCGCGACGGGCTCGTCGTCGAGTCGCCGCACTCGCCCGCCCCGGCGCCGAGCCCGACCGCCGACCGGGCCGCCCGCCCGCAGCCGGCAGAGTCTGCGCGGGGGAACGGCGGCGCGTCGTGAGCACCGCCACCGAAACCGCCGTCCCGCCCCGCTCCAACCCGCCGCGCGAGCGCCAGGAGACCGGCGGCCGGGCCGCCCGCTGGTGGGCCGGCTGGCGCGTCAGCCTGCGCATGGCCCGCCGCGACATCGGCCAGCACCGCTGGCGCAGCGCCGTCATCGCGCTCATGGTCGGCCTGCCGGTGCTCGTCATGGTCGGCGGGCTGACGTTCCTGGCCACCAACGAGGTCTCGCTCAAGGAGTCGGTGCCCGGCCGCCTCGGCAGCGCCCAGGCCCTGCTGGTCAGCCGGTCCGATCAGCAGGTGACGAACTGGGGCACCAGCTCCGAAGCCGTCATCCCGTGCAGTGACAGTGCCTCCATCGTCGTCGCCTCACCCGGCTGGGATCCCACCGACGCCTCCGCGCGGTGCGGTGGGAGCGAGGTCGCCGCCCCACCCGCGGAGCCGGTGCCCGGCCTGGGCGACCGGCCCACCCTCGAACAGGTCCGCACCGCCCTGGCCGGCCTGACCGGCGGCCGGCTCGTACCCGTCTCCTGGGTGCAGCGCGAGGTGCTCGTCGGCAACCGTCCCGCGGCGACGACCGCGCTCCAGGCCGACATGTCCGACCCGGCCACCCGCGGCATGGCCACCCTCGTCTCCGGCCGGTGGCCCAGCGCCCCAGGTGAATTCGTCGTCACCCAGGTCGGCCTGAAGCTCGGGTTGCCGGCCTCGGGGCAACTGACCCTGGCGGGGCTGGAGGAGCGCAGTTCGACGGAACAGGGCACGATCGTCGGGGTCGCCGACGTCGCTGCCACGACGTCCGGGCGCGTCGGACTCATCTCCGCGGCGCCCACCGCGCCGGCCACCACGAACTTCCTGCTCGACCGGGACACGCCGGTGCCCGCCGACGAGGTGCGCGCGCTCAACGCGCACGGCATCTCGGTGCTCTCCCGCGAGGTCATCGAGGACCCGGGCAGCATGCCCGCACCGCCCGGGATGGCTTCAGGGCCGGGCACCGGAGGATTCGACTCCGGTCAATCGCTGACCGCCACCGCGTTTCTGTCCCTGGCCCTGCTCGTCGTCAGCTGCCTGCTGGCCGGCCCGGCGTTCGCCGTGATCGCGCAGCGGCAACGCCGCACGCTCGCCCTCGCCTCGGCGAACGGCGCGACCGCGGCCCAGGTGCGCCGCACCCTGCTCGCGCAGGCGCTGCTGCTCGGCGTGCTCGCCACGCTCGCGGGGATGCTCGTAGGCCTGGTCGTCGGCGCGGCGATGGTGCCGATCGCGCTGCGCCTGGGCTGGATCGACCAGGTCGGCCCTTATCAGGTCCCCGTGACAGAGGTCGGCGTCGTCGTCGGCGCGGCCGTGCTCGCCGCGGTGGTCTCGGCCCTCGTCCCGGCGCGCGGCCTGACCCGGCTCGACGTCGTCACGGCCCTGCGCTCCGACGTCGTCTCGCCGCGGCCGCATCGCGGCCTGCCCGCGCTCGGGATCGTGCTGTGGGTCGCGGGTGCCGCGGCGCTGTGGGCGTTGGTCTCCAGCCCCTCCTCGGCGCTCGCGGAATCCGGACTGTGGACGCTCGGCGTGCTCGCGAGCGGCGTGACGGTCGTCGTCGGTGCGCTGCTGCTCACGCCGCGGCTGCTCAGCGTGCTCTCGCGCGTGGCGGCGCGGGCCCCGCTGCCCGTGCGGCTCGCCCTGCGCGACGCGGGACGCCAGCGCGGCCGGGCGATCCCGACGATCGCGGCCGTCATGGCCGGAGCCATCCTGCTCGCCGGGTTCGGCATCGCGGGCGCCTCGACCGACGCCTTCAACCGCGCGCTGTACCGGCCGACCGCCCCGCCGGGACAGGCCCTCGTCCCCGTGGACCTGCCGCGGGTGCAGGCCGACCAGGTCGGGCCCGCCGTCACGGCGGCGCTGCCGGGGGGCCGGGTGCGCCCGATCTACCGGTTCGGGTTCCCCGGGCAGGCCCCCGCTCTCGGCACGCCCGTGCCGACGGTCGCGATCGTCGCGGCCGGGTGCACACCCGCCCAGGCCGTGCAGGCCCCCGACTGGGTGGGGCCGGCGACCGTGCCGGTGGATCCGTGCGCTGCCCCGTGGACGTCGTCGCAGATGAGCCCGTCTCGGATGGTCGTCGCGGACCCGGCCGACGCCGCGGCCCTCTACGGCCTCGACGCGCACGCCGAACAGACCCTGGCCGCCGGCGGCGCGGTCGTCAGCGCCGCCCGGCTCGCGCCGGGTGGAGCGATGACGGTGGCCACCGGCTCCACGAGGTGGGGCGACGACCCGACCCCCACCTGGCTGCCAGGCGGTGGCACCACCCAGGTGCCGGCCGTCGTCGCGCCGCTGGGGTTCGGGGTCGAGGCCTGGCCCGACCTGCTCGTCTCGCCGGGCTTCGTGCAGCGCTTCGGCGGTGTGCCGCAGGCCTCCTGGGTGTACGTGCAGGGGCCGGACGGGCCGATCACGGCCGAGCAGGCCGACACGATCGCGGCGGCGGTCGGGCTCTCGGTCTTCGACACGGTGCAGGTCGAGCGGGGCTACAGCTCCCCGATCCGCACCATTCTGGTCGTCGCGTTCCTCGTCGTCGCGCTCCTGACGCTCATCGCGACGGTCACCGCCACCGCGTTGTCGATGGGGGAGGCGCGCCGCGACCTGGCGACGTTCGCCGCGGTCGGCGCACCGGACCGGCTCCGGCGTCGGATGGCGGCCGCGCAGGCCGGGGTGCTCGCCCTCGTCGGCACCGTGCTCGGCCTCGCGGTCGGCGCCGTGCCGGGCGTCTACGCGGCGCTGCTGACGACGTCGAACCTGCCGTCGGACATCACGATCGCGAGCGTCTCGCGGGTCGTCGTGCCGTGGTGGCCGATCGTCGCTGCGCTCGTGCTCACCCCGTTGCTCGCGGCCGCGCTCGCCGCACTGTTCGTGCGCACGCGGCCCGACCTGACCCGGCGACCGGCCTGAGGAGGGAACGATGTCTGTACGCCAAGGACTGCTCGCCCTGCTCTCGCAGGGACCCAAGTACGGCGCCCAGCTGCGCGCCGAGTTCGAAGACCGCACCGGCGGTTCGTGGCCGCTGAACGTGGGGCAGGTCTACACCACGCTCGGCCGGCTCGAGCGCGACGGCTGCGTCGCGCCCGACGGCGGGCCCGACGAGGAGGGCCGCATCGGCTACCGCATCACCGACGCCGGCCGCGACGAGCTGACCCGCTGGTGGGCCGACCCGGTGGCCCGGGACATCACGCCCCGCAACGAGCTCGCGATCAAGCTGGCGCTGGCCGTCACCGTGCCGGGGGTCGACGTCGCGGCCATCGTGCAGACGCAGCGCGAGGCCACGATGGCCCAGCTGCGCTCGCTGACGCGGCTCAAGGCCCGGCTCCTGGCGGGGTCCAACGGCTCGCGGCCCGCCGCCGGAGACGGTGTCGCCGGCGAGGCGCTGAGCCGGCTGCTCGTGCTGGAGAACCTCATCTTCGCCGCGGAGTCGGAGGCGCGCTGGCTCGACCACGTGGAAGCGCGGGTGCTCGCGGCGCTGGCGGGGTGAGACGCGGCGCCGCCGCCCTAGAGTGCCTCGCATGAGCGAGAAGCCGACGCAGCTGTGGGCCTGGAACGCGCGCGACCTGTGCTGGGCGCTGCGGCGCCGGGAGGTCTCCGCCCGGGAGGCCCTCGCCGCCCACCACGAGCGCATCGACGCCGTCAACGGCCCCCTCAACGCCGTCGTCATCGAGGA
>JBDIAM010000297.1:0-4537 GCA_039812445.1 Piscicoccus intestinalis
GACGGGCTCGCGCGCCCCGGCGCCGACCCGGCTGCCCAGGCTGCCGCGGCTTCGCGGGGCCGCGGCGGTCGCGGCGGTCGCGCGGGCCGCCGCCGCAAGGGCCGCCGCGACGACGTCATGGTGCCCGACGCCCAGTTCTCCTCGTACTACGGCCGGCCCATCGTCAAACCCGCGCCGTGGACGTGGGAGATCCCGACCTACCTCTACCTCGGCGGCCTGGCCGCCGGCTCCTCGCTCGTCGCCTCCGGCGGGGAGATGACGGGCCGGCACGAACTGCAGCGCAACGCCCGGCTCGTCTCGCTCGTGGCGCTCGGCGGCAGCACGGCCGCGCTCATCGGCGACCTCGGCAAACCGAGCCGGTTCCTCAACATGATGCGCACGGTGAAGCTGACCTCCCCGATGTCGGTCGGGTCGTGGATCCTCGCGGGCTTCGGCGCGTTCACCGGGGCCGCCGCGTTCTCCGAGGTCATGCACTTCGTGCTGCCCGAGGACGTGCCGCTCAAGGAGCTGTGGCCGATCGGCGACCGGCTCACCGCGATCGGGGCCGGGTTCTTCTCGGCGCCGCTGGCCGCGTACACGGCGGTGCTGCTCTCCGACACCGCGACCCCCACGTGGCACGAGGCCCACCAGGAACTGCCGTTCGTCTTCGTCGGCTCCGCGCTGGCCTGCGCCGGCGGCGCCGCGATGGCCACGACCAGCCCCCGCGAAACGGGACCGGCCCGGTTCATGGCCGTCACCGGCTCCGTGGTCGAGCTCGTGGCCCATGCCGTCATGGAGAGGCGGCTCGGGCTGCTCGCCGAGCCGCTGCACGAGGGCCGCGCCGGCACGCTGCTCACGGCCGCGAAGGCGGCCACGGTGGCCGGGGCCGCGCTGACGGTGGTCGGCGGGCGCAACCGGGCCGTCGCCGCGCTCGCGGGGTTGGCTCTGAACGCCGGCTCCGCCCTCACCCGCTTCGGGATCTTCTACGGCGGCATCGAGTCCGCCAAGGATCCGAAGTACACGGTCATTCCCCAGAAGCAGCGGCTTGCAGCCCGTCGGGCCGCGCAATCCTCGCACCCCGACGGAGACGCCCGTGAGCAGCAGCAACCACGTTCCCAGGCAGGCGCCTGACGACGACCGCTCGACCTCGACCCCCAACCGCTGGATCGTTCTCGTCGGCGGTGTGCTCGTGCAGTTGGCGATCGGCGCGGTCTACGCCTGGAGCACGTTCGCGGCGGCCTTCCAGTCCGACAGCTCGGCGCTGCAGCTGACGCCGGTGCAGGCCAGCCTGCCGTTCCAGGTCGCGATCGGCATGATCTTCGTCGGCACGTTCATCGGCGGCCGCATCCAGGACCGGCGCGGCCCGCGGGTCGTCGCGCTGACCGGCGTCGTCATCTACTCGATCGGCATCATCCTCTCCTCGTTCGCGCGCGCCGACGGCCAGCTGTGGCTGCTCGTCCTCGGCTACGGGGTGCTCTCGGGCTTCGGCCTCGGGCTCGCCTACATCGTGCCGATCGCCATGCTGCAGAAGTGGTTTCCCGACAAGGCGGGGCTCATCACCGGCCTGGCCGTCGGCGGTTTCGGGTTCGGTGCCGTCATCACCTCCCCGGTCGCGCAGATGCTCATCACCCGCGACCCGCAGACCCCCGCGGCGGCGTTCCTGCCGCTGGGCATCGCCTACCTCATCGCGGGCGTGCTCGGCGCGCTGCTCTTCAAGAACCCGCCGCAGGGGTACACGGCTCCCGGGGCGGGCCCGAGTTCGACTGCGGACGAGTCGGCGGAGGAGTCGGCGGACACGGCCCCGGCGCAGGCCCGACGCGACTTCACGCAACGCGAGGCCCTGTCGACGCCGCAGTGGTACCTGCTCACCGCGATCCTCGGCCTGTCGGTGATGACCGGCATCTCGCTGATCTCCGTCGCCGCCGGCTCCGCGACGAACATCGCCGGCATGAGCGCGGCCGCCGCGGCGACCCTCGTCGGCGTGCTCGGCCTGTTCAACGGCGGCGGCCGCATCCTGTGGGCCTGGCTGTCGGACCGCATCGGCAAGATGCCCGCGTTCGTCGGCATCCTCGCGATCCAGGGCGCCTGCCTCATCGCGATCCCGCACGCCGGCACCCCGTGGCTGTTCGTGCTGCTGGCCGCGATCATCTACACCTGCTACGGAGGCGGTTTCGGCGCCATGCCCTCCACCGCCGGCAAATTCTTCGGGGTCGCCAACGCGGGCGGCATCTACGGGCTCATGCTCATCGCGTGGAGCATCGGCGGGGTCGCCGGCCCGCTGCTGACGACGTGGCTGCTCGGCTCGGACCGCAACTACACGCTGGCGTTCACGACGATCGGCGTCATCGGCCTGGTCGCCGCCATCATCCCGCTGGTGACGAAGCCACCGGCAGCCCCGCGGCGAGACGAGCACCGAGCCACAACCGAGCCTTGACCGCGTCGAGCGGCCCGGAGCTGACCACGCCCCGCCCGAGCAGGTCCATCTCGGAGCCGGGGTAGCCGTACGTCGATTCGAGCGTGCCGCCGGCGCCCGTGCGGGAGGTCAGCACCACGGGGATGCGGTGGGCGACCGCCTCGAGAACGGGCACGAGATCGGCGGGCACGTGACCGCCTCCGGTGGCCTCGACGATGAGGCCGTCGGCGATGGCGGCCAGGGCGTCGACCTCGACGGGCCGGGTGCCCTGGGCGACGCGCAGGATCGGCACGTACGGCCAGGTCGCGTCGGGCGGCACGTCGACGGGCTCGTGCTGGCGCACCGGCCGGGCGTAGATGTGCACGCGGCCCTCGACGACCCGCCCGATCGGTCCGAAGCCCGGCGAGGTGAACGCGTCGGTGGCGCTGGAGTGGGTCTTCGCGACGTGCGCCGCGGCGTGGATCTCGTCGGAGAGCACGACGAGCGCCCCGAGCCCCCGCGCGGCCGGGTCGGCGGCCACCTGCACCGCCGCGATGAGGTTCGCCGGGCCGTCGGCGCCCGGGGTGGACGGGGTGCGCATCGCCCCGGTGACGACGACGGGCTGCTCGATGTCGAGGAGGAGGTCGAGCAGGTACGCGGTCTCCTCGAGGGTGTCGGTGCCCTGCACGACGACGACGCCGTCGACGGGCGCCTCCTCGGTGCCGTCGCGTGCCGGGGCACCGGTGGCGACGGCGATCGTCTCGGCGACCGCGCGCACGTCCTGCGGTCGGATGTCGCACGACGGCACCTGCATGATCGTGTGAGCCGTGACGTCGGCGACCTGAGCCAGCCCCGGCGCCATCGCGAGCAGATCGTCGCCGGTCAGCGTCGGTATGGCCCCACCCCCGGCCCCCGATGTCGACGGGAGTGAAGCAATGGTGCCCCCCAGGGTCAGGACCATGACGCGCGCTGTCATGCGGTCATCCTCGCCGATCCGCACACGGTTCGGGGCGTTGCAGGCGCGAAGGCACGACCATCAGCGCACCGTGATGCGAGCCGGCCCCGCGGTCGTGTGACCGATGACTGGGGCGCCGGGGATCTCACCGACGACGAGCAACCCGCCGCTGGTCTGGGCGTCGGCGAGCAGCACGAGCGTGTCCTCGTCGCGGTCGGAATCGACGTGCGGGCGCACCCAGTCGAGGTTGCGGCGGCTTCCGCCGGGCAGGTAACCGGCGGCCATCGACTCGCGCACCCCCTCGATGACCGGCACCGCGTCGGCGTCGACGACCGCGCCGACGCCGGAGGCGCGCAGCATCTTGTAGAGGTGGCCGAGCAGCCCGAAGCCGGTGACGTCGGTGGCCGCGCGCACCCCGGCCGCGACGGCCGCCTCGCTGGCGGTGGCGTTGAGGGTGGTCATCACGTCGATCGCCTGCTCGAACCGCTCCCCGGTCGACTTGTGCCGGTTGTTCAACACACCCGAACCGATCGGTTTGGTGAGGCTCAGCGGAAGCCCCGGCTCCGCGGCGTCGTTGCGCAGCAGACGCGCCGGATCGGCGACACCGGTGACGGCCAGACCGTAGAGGGGCTCGGGTCCGGTGACGCTGTGTCCCCCCGCGACCGGGCAGCCCGCCTCGCGACCCACCTGCGCGCCGCCCTGCAGCACGCGCGCCAGGATGTCGTCCGGCAGGCCCTCCGGGTCGCCGGGATCGGCGAGCGGCCAGGCGACGAGATTCAGCGCGAGCACGGGCCGCCCGCCCATCGCGTACACGTCGGACAGCGCGTTGGCCGCGGCGATCCGCCCCCAGTCGAAGGGGTCGTCGACGACCGGGGTGAAGAAGTCCGCGGTCGAGATCACCGCGACTCCCGCGGCCTCGTCGACCTGCACGGCGGCGGCGTCGTCACCGTCCTCGACGCCCACGATGAGGCGGTCGTCGTCCATGCTGCGCCCACCGCGCAGGCCCTCGACAATTCGTTCCAGCCGACCGGCCGGGATCTTGCACGCTCAACCACCACCGGCCGCGTACTGGGTGAGCCGGCGGCGTGGACGCGCCCCCGCGATGCTCTGCTCGCTGGGCTCATCGCCTGCGTGCGTCATGGCGCGACTCTACGTGGGCGCCTAGGGTTGGTTCGAGTCGGCGCGGGGAGGCGCGTGGGCACCTGGTGGGC
>JBDIAM010000298.1:0-4536 GCA_039812445.1 Piscicoccus intestinalis
AGGGCCCCGATGAACGCGTCGCCCTGCCACGGGGCGAAGAGGTCGCCGCTGTAGATCATCAGGCTGCCGGGGGAGACCGAAGGGTTCCAGGAGACCTTCGGCGCCTCGTACCCGTCTGAGGCCGTGTGGTCGGGGATGTCGCCGCCGCCGTAGTGCGAGCCGTTCGAGGCGTTGGGCCAGCCGTAGTTCGCGCCCTCGACGATGAGGTTCACCTCGTCGCCGCCCTGCGGCCCCATCTCCGAGGACCACAGGTTGCCGTCCGCGTCGAAGGCCAGCCCCAGCGGGTTGCGGTGCCCGTACGACCAGATCTGCGCCGCCACCCCGCCCCGGTCGGCGAACGGGTTGCCCGGTGCGGGCGCGCCGTCCGGGGTGAGCCGCACGATCGTGCCGAGGGTGTTCGACAGGTCCTGCGCGGGCTGCATCTTCTGCCGGTCGCCGGAGGAGACGAACAGGTAGCGGCCGTCGGGGCTGAACGCCATCCGGTGCGAGAAGTGGCCGGTGCCGTCGACCTTCGGTTCCTGCCGCCAGATGACCTGAAGCCCCTCGAGCCGGGGCGTGCCGTCGGTGCGCAGGGTGGCGCGACCGACCGCGGCGCCCGACCCGCCGGAGCCGGTCTCGGCCCAGCTGAGGTACACCTGGTCGTCCTGCGCGAAGTTCGGCCCGAGCACGACGTCGCCGAGACCGCCCTGCCCAGCGTGCGCGACCTGCGGGGTGCCCTGGACGCGCACGGTGTCGGTGCCCCCGCTGGGGTCGGCGAGCATGAGGTCGCCGCGGCGCTGGGTGACGAGCGCCCGGCCGTCGGGCAGGAACGCCATCGCCCACGGTTCGTCGAACTGCGCGACCTTCTCGATCGTGAACGGGTCCGCCGCGTCGAGTGACTGCGCCGGGGCCGCGGCCTCGGGCGACCCGCCCGTCGCCGGCGGTTGCGCGGCTTGCCCCTGGCCCCCGTCGGGCGCACCTGCCCCCGAACACCCGGCGACGGCTCCGGCCGCCAGGGCGCACAACAGGAGTCGGGAGAGCCGGGCGGGGGCGGGGAAGGCGCGCATGGGCGTGACCTTAGGCGCCCGCCCCGGGTCGTGCCTGAGAATACGCTCAGAGACGCCCGAGGCGAGGGGTGCTCCCGGGTGCGTCAGTCGGTCGCGAGGATCACCCACAGCGTCCGCGGCCCGTGCACGCCTTCGACGCGGGAGAGCTCGATGTCGCTCGTGGCGCTCGGCCCGCTGATCCACGTGATCGGGCGGCGGTCCTGCACCGCGCCGCGCAGGCGGCCCACCGCCTCCGGCACGTCGGAGACGACCTGATCGGCCCGCACGACGCAGACGTGCACGTCGGGCACCAGCGACAGCGCCCGCCGGCCCTGATCGCCCGCGTGGTCGAGCATGATCGTGCCGGAGACGGCGGCCCCCACCGCGGCGGCCGTGACCACCGCGTCGGTGCCGTCGAGCTCGACCTGCGTCAGCGGCGGGTCGTCGGCGCGGATCGTCACGTCGGTGCCCTCGATCGCCGCCCGCCACCCGGCGTCGAGCTCGGCCGGCAGCACGACCGAGCGGGCTCCGGTCTGGCGCAGGGCGTCGACGATCCGCTCGCCGACCTCGCCCGCCGGGCACCGCACGACCGTCGCCTTGTAGTCGACGACGCGCTCGACGAAGAGGTCGAGCACGTCGCCGGAGACCGTGGGCCGGTGGTACTCCCACGCGACCGGGGTGTCGTCGGACGCCGCGACGGTGCGGTCGACGTCGCCGGTGGCGGAGCGGATGCGCTCCAGGATCTCCTGCTTGGCGCTCATCACTTGCCTCCGCGCTCGCGCTTGTACCAGGACCGGAACGACTCCTTCGGCGGCACCGGCACGTCCCGGCTGTTCGTCCACTTGCTCAGCGGGTAGGGCATCGGGCCGATGTGGTCGGCCCGGCCGAGGACCTTGCCGCCGATCCCGGCGGCCTTCGTGGCCGCGGCCCAGCGCCGACCGTCGGACATCATCCAGGCGGCCGACTTCATCATCGCCGGCTCGGTGTGCAGCGACGGGTGCTTGGTGTTGGCCTTCTTGCTCTCCACGACCTTGTTGCGCATGTGGACGAGCAGGTCGGGGATGGGGATGCGCACCGGGCACACGTCGAAACACGCGCCGCACAGGCTCGAGGCGAACGGCAGGCTCTGGTCGACCTTCGACATGCCCTCGGTCGTGCCGCGCAGCTGCGGGGTGAGGATCGAACCGATCGGCCCGGGATAGACCGAGCCGTACGCGTGGCCACCGACCTTCTCGTAGACCGGGCACACGTTGATACACGCCGAGCAGCGGATGCAGCGCAGCGCGTCGCGGCCCTTGACGTCGGCCAGCACCTTGGTGCGGCCGTTGTCGATGAGCACGACGTGCATGTTCTGCGGGCCGTCGCCCGCGCGGGGGCCGGTCCACAACGAGGTGTACGGGTTCATCCGCTCGGCGGTGCTCGAGCGCGGCAGCAGCTGCAGGAAGACCTCGAGGTCGTCGAAGGTCGGCAGCACCTTCTCGATGCCGACCACGGAGATGAGCGTCTCGGGCAGCGTCAGGCACATCCGGCCGTTGCCCTCGGACTCGACGACGACGAGCGTGCCCGTCTCCGCGACGGCGAAGTTGGCCCCGCTGATGGCGACCTTGGCGCGCAGGAACTTCTCGCGCAGATGCAGCCGCGCGGCCGCCGCGAGGTTCTTCGGCTCGGCGTCGACGTCGGCCGGGGCGGCCTTGCCGTACTGGCCCATCTCGCGCAGGAAGATCTCCCGCACCTCGGCCCGGTTGCGGTGGATCGCCGGCACGAGGATGTGGCTGGGCCGGTCGTGCCCGAGCTGCACGATGAGCTCGGCGAGGTCGGTCTCCCAGGCCGCGACGCCCGCCTCCTCGAGCGCCTCGTTCATGTCGATCTCCTGCGTGGCCATCGACTTGACCTTGACGACCTCGCTGGCGTCGGTGCGGTAGTCGTCGCCGAGGGCCTGCGTGACGAGGCCGACGATGATCTCGTTGGCCTCGGCGGCGTCGCGCGCCCAGTGCACGGTGGTGCCCGCCCTGGTCAGCGACTCCTCCAGCTGCTCGAGGTAGCTGTCGAGGTGGCGCAGCGTGCGGTTCTTGATGGCCTCGCCGGCCAGCCGCAGCTCCTCCCAGTTGTCGAGCTCGGAGACGACCCGCGCCCGCTTGGTGCGGATCGTCGTCATCGCGTGGTGCAGGTTGCCGCGCTGCACCGGGTTCGACAACTCGGCGCGGGCCGCGACCGGGAACTTCGGGGAGTCGATGAGGTCGCCGGGCGGCGGTGCCGGGGTGAGCCGGCGCGGTGTCGGCAGCGGGACGGGGCCGCCGGTCGGGCGGGTCTGGGCGGTCATGCCAGCGCTCCTTGGGCTCCTTGGGTTCCTTGGGCTCCGGTGGCCACCGAGGTCGTGCCCTCGGTGTGGGCCAGGATCTCGGCCAGGTGGATCGGCTTGATCCCCGACTTGCCGCGGTTGAGCACGCCGGAGATGTTCAGCAGGCAGAGGTTGTCGCCGGTGACGAGGTACTCGGCGCCGGTGTCGGCCACGTGCCTGGCCTTGTCGGTGGCCATTGCCACCGAGACGTCCGGGTTCTTCAGCGAGAACGTGCCGCCGAACCCGCAGCACCGGTCGGCGTCCTCCAGCGGCAGCACGGTGATGCCGCGCACCGCCTCCAGCAGCCGCATCGGCTTGTCACCGACGCGGGCGACCCGCAGCGAGTGACAGGTCGGGTGGTAGGTGACCTTGTGCGGGAAGTACGCCCCGACGTCGGTGACGCCGAGCACGTCGACGAGGAACTCGCTGATGTCGTAGACGCGTGGCACAACCTGGGACACCGCGCGGGCCAGGCCGGCGTCGCCGGCGTGCTCCGCGAGCATCTCGTGCTGCTCGCGCACCGCGCCGATGCAGGAGCCGGACGGGCCGACCACGTAGTCGTACCCGCCGAAGGTCTCGACGAAGTTGCGCACGACCGGCACGGTCTCGTCGAAGTAGCCGGTGTTGGTGAACGCCTGGCCGCAACACGTCTGCCGCTGCGGGAACTCGACCGTGCAGCCGAGTCGCTCGAGCAGCGTCAGGACGGCCCTGGGGGTGTCGGGGAACATCACGTCGTTCGCGCACGTCGCGAACAACGCCACGGTCTTGCCCTCGCCGGGTCGGGTGGTCATCGCCTGCCTCCGTAGATATGCATCGGGTGCGTCGGGCTCCCGGTCGTCGACGGTGCATCTGAGGACCGGAACGTGTTCGAGGGGTTGAGAACGACGCTAGTGCAGTTCGGGGTCTTCCGTCCGGGCGTCACGGCAGCATCCAGGACAGCACGGGGGTCGACTGCAGGCCGACGAGGAGGCACATGACGACGAGGAGGCCGAGGCTCCACCAGATGACCTTGCGGAAGATGTCGGACTCGCGGCCGAGGAGGCCGACGGCCGTCGCCGCGATGGTGAGGTTCTGCGGGGAGATCATCTTGCCGACGACGCCGCCGGAGGTGTTCGCGGCGACGAGCAGGGTCTCGTCGATGCCGATCTGCTGGGCGGCGGTCTGCTGCAGCGT
>JBDIAM010000299.1:0-4517 GCA_039812445.1 Piscicoccus intestinalis
CGGGTCAGCACCCTCGACGGGCTCGTCGTGACGATTCAGGACGACGGGGTGGGCGTCACCGACCGGGGCGGACGCAGCGGCCTGGAGAACCTCGCGAACCGCGCCGCCGCGCACGGCGGCACGTTCTCGATCAGCGCGCGCACCCCGAACGGCACCCTGCTGCGCTGGCGGGTCCCGCTGCGCTGAGCGCTGGTCCGGCGCTTGTCCGGCGCTTGTCCGGCGCTGATCCGGCACTGGTCCGGCACGGGTCCGGCACCGCGCGCAGGCCTGTGACCGGCGGTTATCCCGGCTCGGCGACGTCGCGGCGCACGGCCCGGCGTCCGGTCGTGCCCTACGATGAACCCATGTCCAGCGACTTCGCGGGCGATGACCCGACCCCGAGCCAGGGGGCCGCGGAGGCGACGGACTCCTCCGACCGAGACGCGTGGCTGAGCCCCCAGGAGCGGGCCGCCTGGCTGACTCTGCACGCGCTGCTGCTGAAGCTGCCGGGCCGGCTCGACCAGCAGCTGCAGCGCGACGCCGACCTGAGCTATTTCGAGTACCTCGTGCTGGCGGTGCTGGCCGAGCGTTCGCCGCCGCGGCTGCGGATGAGCCAGCTGTCGATCCTCACGAGCGGGTCGCTGTCGCGGCTGTCGCACGTGGCGAAGCGGCTGGAGTCGAAGAACTACATCGTGCGCGAGACCGATGAGTTCGACCGTCGCTCGACGAACGCGGCGCTCACGGCCGAGGGGCTGGCGAAGGTGCGCGCGGCGGCGCCCGCCCACGTGGCCTGGGTGCGTCACCTCGTGTTCGACCACCTCAGCGCCGCCCAGGTCAGGCAGGTGACCGCCTTGGGGGAGGCGGTGCTGCCGAGCATCGACCCCGACGGCGACGTGCCGACCCGCGGAGTCTGAGGCCGGGCCCGCGGTGGCCGGCCCGGTCGCTCACGCCTGATCGCGGCGCGTCGCGCGCTGTCCGTAGCCGGCGAGGAGCCCGGCGACGGTGGCGATCTCGGCCTCGTCGAGGAGCCGCTGCGGCGCCGGGTAGGCCCCGGCGAGCAGCTGCACCTGGCAGATGTACTCCAGGTAGGCGGTGCGATCCAGCAGCGCGGGCAGCGTCGGGCCGACGAGCACCGCGCCGTGATTGCTCAACAGGGCCGCGGTGCGTCCCTCCAGCGCGGCGCGCACATGCTGCGCGAGCTGCCGGGAGCCGTACGTCGCGTACGGGGCGACGCGCACCGGGCCGCCGAACATCGCCGTGTAGTAGTGCCCCGGCGGCACCTCGTCGACGAGCGTCGACAGCGCGGTCGAGTGCGGCGCATGCGTGTGCACGATCGCGCGGTGCTCGGTGTCGGCGTACACCGCCAGGTGCAGCGGCAGCTCGCTCGACGGCGCGAGGGTCGCCTCCACGGCGGTGCCGTCGAGGGCGTGCACGCCGACGTCGGCGCCGGTCAGCTCGTCGTAGTCGACGCCGCTGGGGGAGATGACGACGAGGTCGCCGACGCGCACCGAGACGTTGCCGGCGGTCCCCACGACGAGGCCCTCCCGGCGCAGCCGGCGGCAGGCGTCGGCGACCGCGTCGCGCTCGGCAGCCAGCATGGCAGGCGCTACTCCCCGGGCCGCACGACGACCTTGAGCTCGTCGGGGGCTCCGGCGCGGCCGAGCGCGGTCTGCGCCTCGTCGAGGCCGTAACTGCTCGTGACGAGCGCGTCGAGGTCGACCTTGCCGCTGGCGACGAAGTGGATGCCGAGGGGATAGGTGTCCGTGTAGCGGAAGATCCCGGTGACGACCAGCTCGTAGTTCTGGATGAGCGGGATCGGCAGGGCGATCTCGTCGGCGCCCATGCCGACGAGCACGACGTGGCCGCCCGGTTTGACCGTGTGCATGCCGCTGACGACGGCGGGGGCGACGCCGGCGCAGTCGATGAAGGCGTCGACGTTGTACCCGGCGGTTGACACATCGGTGGCGGTCGGGTCGACGACGTCGGTGGCGCCGTGCTGCAGCGCGAGCTCGCGGCGCGGCTGCGCGGGGTCCGAGACGATGATCCGGGCGGCCCCGAACGCGCGCGCGACCTGGCACTGGATGATGCCGATCGGACCGGCTCCGGCGATGAACACGCTCTGACCGGGGCGCAGGTCGGCCTTGCGGGCGGCGGCGATGCCGACCGACAGCGGCTCGAGCATCGCGGCCGCGGCGTCGCTGACCTCGTCCGGGATCGGATGGGCGTAGTCGGCCTGGATCGTCACGTACTCGCAGAAGCCGCCGTCGATCGGCGGCGTGGCGTAGAACTCCATCTTCGGGCACAGGTTGTAGCGGCCCGACTTGCAGTACTCGCACACGCGACAGGAGCGCTGCGGCTCGACGGCCACGCGCTGCCCGATGCGGGCCTCATCGATACCGGCGCCGACGGCGACGATCCGGCCGCCGAGCTCGTGGCCGAGGATGATGTCGTCGTCGACGACGAAGTCGGCGATCCGGCCGTGCTTCCAGTAGTGCACGTCGGAGCCGCAGACGCCGACGGCACCGACCTGCACGAGCACCTCGTCGGCGTCGAGGTCGGGCACGGGCACCTCGTCGGTCGTGATGCTCAGGTCGGGGTGGAGGATCGAGGCCCGCATGGAGTCGGGCAGTTCCGTGGGCGTCGTGGCGGTCATGGCGCGTCTCCTTCGGTCGGATCGACGTTCCTCATCGAAGCACCGTTGGGCGCCCGGCGGGGAGCGGGCGCGGGTCGGGATCGCGAGCGGCCCGTCCGCCGCTGACGTGACGCCGCAGGGCTTTCGCGGTGCCGTCGCCAGATCCGGTCGTTCCGGATAAAATGGATGAGTCCGCTCGGCGCGGTCGCACCGTCCGCCGTTTCTGGGGAGAGTCGGATGCATGGCGAGGTGAGCGCAGCAGCCACGAGCCAGTTGTTCACGGCCTCGCCCATGCCCTATCTGCTGCTGGACGAGCGGCTGCGCATCGTCGCCGCCAACGACGCCTACCTCGCGCGGACGGGCCGCGAGCGCGCCGACCTTGTCGGGATCGGCGTCTTCGAGGCCTTTCCCGACAACCCCGCGGACCCCGAGACCAGCGGCACCGACATCCTGCGCGCCTCGTTCGAGAGCGTGCTGTCGACCGGCGAGCCGCATCTGCTGCCGT
Organism: Piscicoccus intestinalis; assembly: GCA_039812445.1. Lineage (GTDB taxonomy): Bacteria > Actinomycetota > Actinomycetes > Actinomycetales > Dermatophilaceae > Kineosphaera > Kineosphaera intestinalis_A. The sequence goes on from JBDIAM010000299.1 coordinate 3,117, forward strand.
GGCAGCGCTACGACATCCGGGAACGCGCCGACGGCGCCGGGTTCGTGCGCAAGACGTGGAGCGTGCGCAACTCCGCACTGACCGACGAACGGTCCCGGGTCGTCGGGTTGCTCAACCACGTCGAGGACCTCACCGACCTCGGGGCGCCCCCGGGGTTCGAGCCGTCGGAGTCCGAGCTGCCGGAGTCCGACGCCGACGCCCTCGTCGAACTCACCCGGCTCGCCGCGGACTACCGTGCGCAGCTGCACCGGATGTCCGCGCAGCACCTACGGATCGTCGAGGCCTTCGCCGGGATCGCCGGCTCCCATGGCCGCGACACCCGAAGCGACGCGCAGCGTCGCCGGCGCAGGCTGTGGCAGCAGGTGATCGGCCGCCTCGAGGACCACGGCGCCTACGACTGGCTCGCAGCCGTCACCGGGCTGGCCGCCACGATCGGGGCGGTGCGGGGCGCCGCGGTGTTCGTGTTCGACGGGGGCGGCCTGGCGCGGTTGGCCGCGGCCAGCGACCCGTGGGCGGCGCAGTCCGGTGACCTCGAGGAGGTGGCCGGCGAGGGACCCGCCTCCTTGGCTCACCGCACGATGCTGCCCGTGCTCGTCGAGGACCTGCGCTCCGACGGCCGCTGGCCGGTGTTCGCCGCGCTCGCCGTGCCGGCCGGGGTGAGTTCGGCGTTCTGCCTGCCGGTGTGCCTCGCGGGGTCGCGGCTCGGCGCGATGTGCTTCTTCGGCACGACGGGTGCGATGTGGACCCCGGCCGTCCTGCGCGACGCCGCGCTGCTGGCCGACCTGGCGATGCCGGCGCTGCTCGCCGACGCCGCCCGCATCGACGAGGCCGAGCTCGCGGGGATCGATCTCGGCGGCTTCGACGAGGTCTCGGTGGCCGCGGGGATGCTCGCGGCCCAGCTCGGCATCCCCGTGCAGGAGGCCTCCGCGCGGCTGCGGGCCCACGTGTTCGCCAGCGGCCGGCCCCTGCGCGAGAGCGCCCGCGACATCGTCGAAGGGCGCCTCCAGCTCTGGTGAGACGGTGCGCCCCGCGGCGCGTGAGGCTCCTGTGAGGCGGACGTGCGCCCGCTGCGAGCCGCGCTTCCTAGCGTGGGAGCCGGCCTCCGGACCCGGACGCCGCATCACCACTCTCAGGGGGAGACATGAATCGCACGCTCATGGTCGGGGCCATGCTCACGGCCGCCGCGCTGGCCGGCTGCGGCGGCGCCACGCAGACCGCGTCGGAGACGGCGAGCGCGCCCGGCGCCGCCGCGGCGTCCTCGCCGGGCGCCGCGTCCCAGTCGGCCCAGTCGGGCCGGTCGTCCCACTCGGCCCAGTCGGACCAGTCGACCCAGGCCGGTCGGGCGGAGCGGTCGGCACAGCCGGGTGGGTCGACCAAGCCGGCCCGGTCGGCCCAGTCGGC
>JBDIAM010000300.1:0-4490 GCA_039812445.1 Piscicoccus intestinalis
GTCGCGAACGCCTGCGCGATGACGGCCGGGTTGTACCGGAAGGTCGGGGTCATCACCGAGGTGCCGAGCACGATGCGCTCGGTGCGGGCCGCGACGTGCGCCAGCCACGGAATCGAGGCCGGCGCGTGCCCCCCGGTGTGCCGCCACGGCTGGAAGTGGTCGGCGATGAAGGCCGAGTCGAACCCCAGCTCCTCGGCTCGGATCGCATACCCCGCGAGCTCGCCGGGGCCGAACTGTTCACTCGAGGCCTTGTACCCGATACGCAGCGACATGGGCTCACCCTAAGCCGCGCCGGAGCCGGTCGCCCGCGCCCCGCAGGCCGCGATGCCCGCATCCTGAGCCACGATTGACGCCGGGCCGCAGCCGTCCGAAGGTGGCTGACGGCCCACTCTCGAATCGATTCGACCCCACGTCGGGCCGGGGCCCCGAAAGGATCGCGTGTGACACCCCTGACCGAGCAGACCGACCCGGGCGAGCGCAGGGTCGGCGAACGGGCCAAGGTGGCCACGGCGTGGGTGTTCGTGCTGGCCGGGGCCGCGTTCGCCACCTGGGCCAGTCGCATCCCCGACGTGCGCGACTCCCTCGGACTGGCCCCCGGTCAACTGGGGCTGCTGCTGCTCGTCGGCTCGTGTGGCTCGCTCGTCGGGTTGCCGCTGGCGGGTTGGGTCGCCTCCCGGATCGGCACCCGCCGCACCGTGCTGCTCGGCGCGAGCCTCGCGATGGTCGGCCTGACCGGAGCCGGGCTCAGCGCCGGTCCGCTGGACAGCTTCTGGCTCACCGCGGCGTGCCTGTTCGTCACGCTCGCGGGCATCGGCCAGTGGGACGTGGCGATGAACATCGAGGGCGCGCAGGTCGAGCACCGGCTCGGGCGGCACATCATGCCGAAGTTCCACGCGGCGTTCAGCGGCGGCACGGTCGGCACCGCCCTCCTGGCCGCCGGGCTCGTCGCCGTCGGCGTGCCGTTCGCCCTGCACTTCGCCGTCGCGGCCGTGCTGCTGCTCGGGTGTGTCGTGCTCGCCAGCCGCGCGTTCCTGCCGCGCGAGGCGACCGTCTCCGACTCGACGGACGAGGCCGTCGGCATCTCGCCCGCCCGGGCCTGGCGCGAGCCGCGCACGCTGCTCATCGGGCTCGTCATGCTCGTCGCGGCGTTCACCGAGGGCACCGCGAACGACTGGATCTCGGTGGCCTTCGTCGACGGCTACCACCTGCCCACGTGGGCGGGGGTGCTCGGGTTCGCGACGTTCCTGACGTTCATGACGATCGGCCGCCTCGTCGGCGCGGCCATGCTCGACCGGTGGGGCCGGGTGCCGGTGCTGCGCGTCATGCTCGTCGGAGCCGGTGTCGGCAGCCTCCTGGTCGTCTTCGGCACCCCGCTCCTGGCCTACCTCGGCGCCGCGATCTGGGGCTTCGGCGTCTCCCTCGGGTTCCCCGTCGGGGTGTCGGCCGCCTCCGACGAACCGCGGCACGCCGCCGCCCGCGTCAGCGTCGTCTCGACGATCGCCTACGGCGCCTTTCTCGCCGGCCCGCCCGCGCTGGGGTTCCTCGGCGACCACTGGGGCGTGCTGCGCGCCCTCGGTGTCGTGAGCGCGCTCCTCGTCGTCGCGATCGTGGCGCTGCCCGCGCTACGGCCGCCGCGGACCGACTCCCCGCCCGAGTAGGCCGGAGTAGGCCGGAGTCGGCCGGAGTCGGCCCGGGAGAGCGCGCACACCCGCGGGCGCGCGCGATACTCGGCGGCATGACCAGTCGTGTCGCCGCCGCCAAGCAAGCCGGGTACGTCGTGCGTGACGCGACACCCGCCGACGCCGACGGGATCGCGGCGGTGCACGTGGGTGCGTGGCGCGAGACCTATCCGGGGATGATCGCGCAGGAGGTCATCGACTCCCTCGACGAGCGGGCCCGGGCGGCCCGGTGGCGCGAGTGGCTCGAGCAGCCGCTCAGTCCGCTGCGGATCGTCGTCGGCCTCGACCCCGGCGGCACGATCGTCGGCATGCTGTGCCTCGGCCCCAACCGCGACGACGACTCCCCCGCTGAGCAGGAGGTCTGGGCCGTCAACGTGCTGGATTCGGCCAAAGGCACCGGGTTGGCCGACGCCCTGCTCGACGAGGCCGTGGGCCCGGATCCGGCGAGCATGTGGGTGCTGCAGGAGAACCGGCGGGCGCACGCGTTCTACGCCCGGCACGGCTTCGAACCCGACGGCCGCAGCATCTACGACGAGCGGCTGCAGGCGACCCAGGTGCGGCTGGTCCGTCGCTAAGGGGTGCGGGGCTCTGCACACGCGGCCTCTGCGCACGCGACCCCCGGACACACGGCCCCCGGGACACGGCCCCCGGACACACGGCCTCCGGACACACGACGGCCGGGCCGCGTGCGATGGACGCGGCCCGGCCGGTGGAGCCGGTGGTGCGGGTCAGCTGAGGATGCGCAGCTGGAAGGGGTAGTCGTACAGCTCGCCGCGGTTGGCCTTCACCGCGCCGATGACGTGGCAGATCACCTGGGCGACGGCGGAGAAGATGACGAGCGGGATGCCGACGACCGCCCCGATGAGGGTGACGATGAGGATCCAGCCGATGATCGAGAGCACCCACATGCCGAGGTTGAAGTTGAACGCCCCCGCCGCGGACTGGCGCGCGAACTGGCTCTTGTCCTTGTAGAGGAACCAGACGACGAGCGGCCCGACGAAGCTGAGCCAACCGGCGCTGATGATGAGGGCGGCGATCGTCGACAGGTGGGCGATGAGCGCCATCGAGCGCTCCTCGCTGCTGGGCTGGGTGAGATACGTGCCGGGCGTGGTCATGGGAGTTCCCCTCTGGGACCTTTCGTGTGGGTGGTGTGGTTGCTGTCGTCGACTGCGGTCGGCTGCGGTCGGCGGTTCGGTGCGAACGGCCGGTATGACACGAGTCTGCGGCACCGGCCGCGGCCGGTCGACCCCGACGCGGCCCCGAACGCTCCCTGAACGAGCCCCCACCCCGCACCCGGCGGACCCGTTCGGCACCCCCGCCCGCCTCCCCCGACGACCCTGAGAACTGCGTGTCGTGCTCGGAACTGCGGCACGGACTGCAGTTCTCACCACGACTCGCAGTTCTCAGCGGGGTGGGGGGAGGCCCTGGGGAAACTCGGTCGGAGCTTGTCGGACCTGCCGGGTAGCGTCCCTGGCGTGGCGCGTGATGTGGGTTCGGTCTGGGCGGTGCCGGGGATCCCGGCGCTGGCCGCTCTCAGCGCGCTCGGGTTCACCGGCTACGCGGCGTTGTTCCCCGTCGTGCCGCTGTGGGTCGTGGCCGGGGGGTCGGGAACGGCCGGAGCCGGTCTGGTCAACGGCGTCATGCTCGCGGCCACCGTCGCCACCCAAGGGTTCATCCCGATGCTGCTGCACCGCTTCGGGTGGGCGACGGTCGTGACGGTCGGGCTCACGCTGCTCGGCCTGCCGGCGCTGGCGATCGGTGTGTCGGCGGCGCTGCCCTGGGTGCTCGCGTGGTCGGCAGTGCGCGGCATCGGCTTCGGAGTGCTCACGGTGTGCGGCTCCTCCGCGGTCGCCGAACTCATCGAGCCCGCCCGCCGCGGCGCCGGGATCGGTGCCTACGGCCTGGCGGTCGCGGTGCCCAACGTGTTGGCCATGTCGGCCGCCCCCTGGCTCGTCGAAACCGTCGGCTACTGGCCGGTGTTCGTGCTGGCGGCGGCTCCGGTGGCCGGGCTGCCCGCGGGCGTGCGGCTCGCGGCGCGCATCGACGAGCGGCACCACCGACGGCGCCGCGCCCGCCTCGATCCCGGCGAGCGCCCGGAGCCGGGCCGGTCACCGCGGCTCGAACCCGCCGCCGACGCGAATCCGGGAGCGGACAGCGCGGCGGCCGAGCAGGCCCCCGGGTCGGCGGGCCGGCCGCCCCTGCGCGCGGGGTTCGCCCCGAGCGCGCTGCTGCCGCTGGTGGTGCCGACCCTCATCCTGTTGCTGATGACCCTGGCCGGAGGCGGTTTCATGACGTTCCTGCCGCAGATGCTGCCGAGCCCGGCGCTGGCGACGGCGGGCCTGCTGGCGTTCGGGCTCACGACGGCGATCGGGCGCTGGCTCATCGGCGGCTGGGCGGATCGATACGGCGCGCACCGGTTCACGGGCCCCCTCATGCTCATCGCCGTCGTGGGCCTGGCGATCGTCGCGTGGGCGGTGCGCGCCGCGGCTCGTCAGACGTCGACGGCCACCTTGGCGGCCCTGTTGCTCGGGGCGTTGCTGACCGGTTTCGCCTACGGAGCGGTGCAGAATCTCACGCTCGTGCTCGCCTTCGAGGCTGCCGGCGACGACCGGATCAACACCGCCAGCGCCGTCTGGAACGCCGGGTTCGACAGCGGCACCGCGGTGGGCTCGGTGCTCGTCGGAGTGCTCGCCACCCGGATGGAGTTCTGGTCGGCCACAGTGGTGCTCGCCGCGCTGTGCGCGCTCGCCCTGCCGGTCACGCGGCACCGGGCGAGGGCTTCGCCCACGGGCGCCGGGGCCGCGCCGTGAG
>JBDIAM010000301.1:0-4489 GCA_039812445.1 Piscicoccus intestinalis
GTCGTCGGGGCCGACCGGTCGAGGCGAATCCAGCGTGAAGAAAGGTGTCGGTGCTGCACGTGGCGAACCGCTCCACTACCGCACAAACGGCCCCAGGCGTTGACGGCGCGGCGGCGCTCCCCGGGGAGTTCTCCCACCCGGCGCTCCAAGAGTTGCTGCGAGTGGGGGCGGCGCGGGGCAATGTCGACAGCAACGAACTCAAGGCCGCCCTGGAGGCGGCGGACCTGCGACCCACCCGCCAGAAGGCGGTGCTGCGGGCCCTCGAGGGGGCCGGAGTGCATGTGGTCCTCGGCGCCGAGCACGCCGAGCAGGCTGTCGCGACGGCCACGCGACGCGGGGCCAAGCGCACCCGTACCGCGGCCAAAACCACCAAGACCACGACCGCCAAGGGTGGCGCAGCGGCCACGGACGCACCGGCCCAGCCCGCCCGCACCCGGAAGGCAGCTGCCAAGGTGACAACGGCCCGCAAGAGCGCGACGACCATCGAGGAGCCCGCGACGGACGGTGCGCAGCCCGCACCGGCCCTCGACCCCGTGGCGTCCGCCGACCCTGAGAGTCGCGTGACCAGCGAGAACGGCGACGGCGCAGCGCCTGCTCGCCCGGCCAAGCGCGCCCGCAAGAGCACGAAGAAGGCGACGCCGGCGCCGAAGGCCGCCAAGAAGGCGACGAAGGCGGCCCCGCAGGAGGAGGCTCCCGAGGAGGTCGACGCCGAACTCGACGACATCGACCCCGGGCTCGATGACCTCGAGGCCGCGGGCGCCGACGCCGGAGCGACCGACTCCGATGTGGACGACGCCGAGGACAGCGAGGACGCTGAGGACGCCGCGACCGACTCCGACGGCGACGACACGGACGGCGACGACGCGCAGACCGCGCCGGCGGCGCCGACCGCGGCCGCCGCTCCGAGCGCGCGCCGCGGGCGCAAGGGCGATGCCTCCGGTCAGCCGGCCGCCGCCGACGGCGAGGAGTCCGGTTTCGTCCTGCGCGAGGACGACGAGGACGACGCGCCCGCGCAGCAGGTCGTCACGGCCGGTGCCACGGCCGACCCGGTCAAGGACTACCTCAAGCAGATCGGCAAGGTCGCCCTCCTCAACGCCGAGCAGGAGGTCGAGCTCGCCAAGCGCATCGAGGCCGGCCTGTTCGCGGAGGAGAAGCTGAACTCCGGCGACGAACTCGAGCCGCAACTGCGACGTGACCTGTGGTGGATCGCGCAGGACGGCAAGAACGCCAAGAACCACCTGCTCGAGGCCAACCTGCGGCTCGTGGTGTCGCTGGCCAAGCGGTACACCGGCCGCGGGATGCTGTTCCTGGATCTCATCCAGGAGGGCAACCTCGGTCTCATCCGCGCGGTCGAGAAGTTCGACTACACCAAGGGCTTCAAGTTCTCCACGTACGCGACGTGGTGGATCCGGCAGGCGATCACCCGGGCGATGGCCGACCAGGCCCGCACGATCCGCATCCCGGTGCACATGGTCGAGGTCATCAACAAGCTCGCCCGCGTGCAGCGCCAGATGCTGCAGGATCTGGGCCGCGAACCGACTCCGGAAGAGCTCGCCAAGGAACTCGACATGACCCCGGAGAAGGTCGTCGAGGTGCAGAAGTACGGCCGCGAGCCGATCTCGCTGCACACCCCGCTCGGTGAAGACGGAGACAGCGAATTCGGCGATCTCATCGAGGATTCCGAGGCGGTCGTGCCGGCCGACGCCGTGAGCTTCACGCTGCTGCAGGAGCAGCTGCACTCGGTGCTCGACACACTGTCCGAGCGCGAGGCCGGCGTGGTGTCGATGCGGTTCGGTCTCACCGACGGGCAACCCAAGACCCTCGACGAGATCGGCAAGGTCTACGGCGTCACCCGCGAGCGGATCCGCCAGATCGAGTCCAAGACGATGTCCAAGCTGCGGCACCCGTCCCGCAGCCAGGTGCTCCGGGACTACCTCGACTGAGTCTCATCCGACAGTCCCGTCCGTCGCCCGCCCGGTTCACCGCCGGGCGGGCGCGGTCGCGTCAGCGGCCGGCGTGGCGGTCGACCTCGCGCAGCACCTGCTCGAACAGGCTCCGGTCGAGGGCCGCGCCCTCGCGCCGCACGGCGTCGGGGGCCAGGCGCACGATGCGGTCGAGGCGCACCTCGCTGGGGCGGCGTTGCGGGTCCCAGCCGCCGGTGCCGATGTCCATCCAGTGGCGGCCGGCGCGGGCCTCCTGCTGCGCGTCGCGGTCGTGATCCTGGCTGGTGACCTGCAGGGCGAGCAGCCAGTCGTCGTCGCGCCCGATGACGAGTGCGGGCCGGTCCTTGCCCTGGGTGTGGTCCTCCTCGTACGGCACCCACGCCCAGACGACCTCGCCGGGGTCGGCGATCCCGTCCGGTGTGGGGGAGTAGGAGGTCGGGGGGCGGCCGGTGAAGTCGGGGCCGCTGCGCACCGTCGCGGCTCCGCGGCCGCTGCGTCGGTTCGGCCGGGTCACGCGGTGGGAGTTGCTGGAGCGGCTGCCGGTGTGGGAACGCCGTCGGGCGGTGCGGGAGGCCGATGCGGAGCGACGGGCTCCGGTGGCCGCACCCTGCAGGGCGGCCTTGCCGACGCGGACCGCGGCGTCGCCGAGGGCCCGACCCAGGCTGCTGAAGTCCATGGCGTGAGCGTAGAGGACTCGGGCCATGGGATGATGGCCCTCGGCCGACCGGCCTCACCGACGCCGCCAACTCCCGGCCGGTCCGACGCCCCCGACCTTTTCGAGCCCGACGTCCCCCGACACCGCCGACACAGCGAGGTCCATCAGTGCCACCGACGGCCAGCACCGTGCTGCCACCTCATGCCACGCCCCCGGAGCGCATCCGCAACTTCTGCATCATCGCCCACATCGATCACGGCAAGTCGACCCTCGCCGACCGCATGCTGCAGAAGACGGGCGTCGTCGAGGAGCGGGCGATGCGCGCGCAGTACCTGGACCGCATGGACATCGAGCGCGAGCGCGGCATCACGATCAAGAGCCAGGCGGTGCGCATGCCGTACGAGCTCGACGGCGAGCCGTACGTGCTCAACATGATCGACACGCCCGGGCACGTCGACTTCACGTACGAGGTGTCCCGGTCGCTCGCGGCGTGCGAGGGCGCGATCCTGCTCGTCGACGCCGCGCAGGGCATCGAGGCCCAGACCCTCGCCAACCTCTACCTGGCGATGGAGAACGACCTGACGATCATCCCGGTGCTCAACAAGATCGACCTGCCGGCGGCCCAGCCGGAGAAGTTCGCCGAGGAACTCGCCGGGCTCATCGGCGTCGACGCCTCCGAGTGCCTGAAGGTCTCGGGCAAGACCGGCGCGGGCGTCGACGAGCTGCTCGAACAGATCGTGCGGCAGATCCCGCCTCCGGTCGGGGAGGCCGACGCGCCCGCCCGGGCGATGATCTTCGACTCCGTCTACGACACCTACCGCGGCGTCGTCACGTACGTGCGGGTCGTCGACGGCAACCTCAACCCGCGCGAGCGCATCGCGATGATGAGCACGAAGGCGACCCACGAGCTGCTCGAGATCGGCGTGATCTCACCTGAACCCGTGCCGAGCAAGGGCCTGGGAGTCGGTGAGGTCGGATACCTCATCACCGGCGTCAAGGACGTGCGCCAGAGCCGCGTCGGCGACACCATCACCAACGAGCGCCGGCCCGCGCACCGAGCCCTGGGCGGCTACCGCGACCCGCGGCCGATGGTGTTCTCCGGGCTGTACCCGATCGACGGCTCGGACTACCCGGAGCTGCGCGACGCCCTCGACAAGCTCAAGCTCAACGACGCCGCGCTCGTCTACGAGCCGGAGACGTCCGCGGCCCTCGGCTTCGGGTTCCGCGTCGGGTTCCTCGGCATGCTGCACCTGGAGATCGTCCGCGAGCGCCTCGAGCGCGAGTTCGGCCTCGACCTCATCTCCACGCTGCCGAACGTCGAGTACGACGTGACGATGGAGGACGGCTCGCTCGTCGACGTGACGAACCCCAGCGAGTTTCCGACCGGCAAGATCAAGGAGGTTCGCGAGCCGATCGTGCGGGCGGGCATCCTCGCGCCGAGCGATTTCATCGGCGCGATCATGGAGCTGTGCCAGCAGCGCCGCGGCACCCTGCTCGGCATGGACTACCTCTCGCCGGAGCGGGTCGAGATGCGGTACACGCTGCCGCTGGCCGAGATCGTCTTCGACTTCTTCGACCAGCTCAAGAGCCGCACCCGCGGATACGCCTCGCTGGACTACGAGCCCGCCGGCGACCAGATCGCCGATCTCGTCAAGGTCGACATCCTCCTGCAGGGCGAACAGGTCGACGCGTTCAGCGCCATCGTGCACAAGGACAAGGCGTACGCCTACGGCGTGGCGATGGCCGGCAAGCTGCGCGAGCTCATCCCGCGCCAGCAGTACGAGGTGCCGATCCAGGCCGCGATCGGCAGCCGCATCATCGCGCGCGAGACGATCCGCGCGATCCGCAAGGACGTGCTCGCCAAGTGCTACGGCGGCGACATCAGCCGCAA
>JBDIAM010000302.1:0-4484 GCA_039812445.1 Piscicoccus intestinalis
CGGGCGGCGAGCAGCGCCCACAGGATGCAGGCGAGGTCGACGAACTCCTGCATCGCGGCGCCGGCGACCGCGGGCAGGACACCGGTGGCGGCGATGAGCATGAGCACGACCGACAGACCCAGCCCGATCGCGATGGCCTGCCACGCGATCGCCATCGTGCGCCGTCCGACGTGCACGCTGCGGGCCACGCGGTAGACGTCGTCCTGCATGACGACGACGTCGGCCGACTGCGACGCGGCGGCCGAGCCCTTCGCGCCCATCGCCACGCCCACGTCGGCCGCGGCGAGCACGGGCGCGTCGTTGACCCCGTCTCCGACCATCATCACCGGGCGGGCCGGGGCCTGCCGCACCGCCGCGACCTTGTCGGCCGGCAGCAGTCCGGCGCGGACCTCGTCGACGCCCACGGCCGCGGCGACGGCCTGCGCGGTCGCCGCGGCGTCGCCGGTGAGCATGACCGTGTCGGTGACGCCGAGGCGACGCAACTCGCGCAGGGTCGCGTCGGCCTCGGGCCGCAGCTGATCGCCGAGCTCGACGAGGCCCGCGTAGCCGCCGTCGACCGACACGTACACCCCGGAGTTGCCGGCGCCCGGCGTCGCGGCGGCATCGGCGCCGACGAAGCCGGCCTTGCCGGCCCGGACCACGCGCTCACCGACGCGGGCCTCGACACCGGCCGCCACGGTCTCCGTCGCGCAGATCGCCTCGCAGATCGGGAGGCCGCGCTGGTCCGCGTGCCGCACGATGGCCGCCGCGAGCGGGTGGGTCGACAGCGACTCCGCGGCCGCCGCGAACGCCAGCACCTCGTCGGCGGTGTGTCCCGGAGCCGGGTGCACCCCGGCGACCGCGGGCACACCGCGGGTCAGCGTGCCGGTCTTGTCGAAGGCCACGGTGCGCAGCCGGGCCAGCTTCTCCAGGGAGGCCGAGTCCTTGACGATGATGCCGAGCTTGGCGGCCCGGCCCATGCCGGCCATGAAGGCCACGGGCGCGGCGATGATCAGCGGGCACGGGGTGGCCACGACGAGCACCTCGGCGAACCGCGTCGGGCTGCCGGAGATCCACCAGGCGAGCCCGGCGATGACGAACGAGACGAGCGTGAACGGGATCGCGACCCGGTCGGCGAGCCGCACGAACGGCGCCCGCGAGGACTGCGCCTCACGGACCAACTCGACGATCCGCTGGTACTGGGAGTCGGAGGCGGTGGCGCCCGCCCGCACGAGCACCGCCGCCGAGCCGTTCACCGAGCCCGACAGCAGCTCCTCGCCCGCGACCTTCTCGACGGGCAGCGACTCGCCGGTCAGCGACGACTCGTCGACGGTGGCCGCCGGCGAGACGAGCGCGCCGTCGACGGGCACGAGTTCGCCGGGCCGCACGCGCAGCACGTCGCCGACTTCCACGTCGACGACCGCGACGCGGGTCACGGATCCGTCGGGCCCGACGCGGTGGGTGTGCTCGGGCACGTTCGCCAGCAGCGCCGACAGCTCCCGGGAGGCGCGGTTGCGGGCGAAGTCCTCCAGCGCCTCACCCCCGGTGAGCATGAGGCAGACCACGAGCGAGGCCCAGTGCTCGCCGACGACGACCGTGCTGACGATCGCGGTGATCGCCAGCAGGTCGATGCCGTACGTGCCCGCGCGCAGGTCGGCGATCATGCCCTTGGCCAGCCACGCGGCCATCGCGAGCGCGAACGCCGAGACGACCCAGCGGGAGGCGGTCGGCGCCCCGCTCAGGTGCAGGACGCCGCCGAGCACCCCGGTGCCGAGCACCACCGCGACGAGCGGGTACCGGATGACGAATCGCGCGAACGTGCCGTCCATGCCGTCATCATGCGCCGCCTCCGGCAGACTTTCTAGCCAGGAAAGCCATGCCTAAAGGGCCTGTGACCTGCGAAAACAGGCAAGGCAAGCCTTAGACGACGCCGAGTGCGACCATCGCGTCGGCGACCTTCATGTACGACGCGAGGTTGGCGCCCGCCACGTAGTCACCGGGCGCGCCGTACTCCTCGGCAGTCTCCACGACCCGGCGGTGGATGCCGGTCATGATCTCCTCGAGCCGGGTGTCGGTGGCCTCGAACGACCACGTGTCCCGGCTGGCGTTCTGCTGCATCTCCAGCGCGCTCGTCGCCACGCCGCCGGCGTTGCTCGCCTTGCCGGGCGCGAACAGCACATGGGATTCCTGGAACAGGTGCACCGCCTCCGGGGTGCACGGCATGTTCGCGCCCTCGGCGACCACGTGCACGCCGTTGTCGATGAGCGTGCGCGCGGCCTGCCCGTCGAGCTCGTTCTGGGTGGCGCACGGCAGGGCGACGTCGCACGGCACCGACCAGATGCTGCCGTCGGTCACGTGCCGCACCGAACCGCCGCGGGCCTCGGCGTACGCGGTGAGGCGTTCGCGGCGGATCTCCTTGACGTCCTTGAGCAGCTCGAGGTCGATGCCCTGTTCGTCGACGACGAAGCCGTTGCTGTCGGAGCAGGCGACGACGGTGGCCCCGAGTTGGGCGGCCTTCTCGATGGCGTAGATCGCGACGTTGCCGGAGCCGGAGACGACGACCCGCTTGCCGTCGAGGTCCTCGCCGGCTCCGGCGAGCATCTCCTTGACGAAATAGACCGTGCCGTAACCGGTGGCCTCGGTGCGCACGAGCGAGCCGCCCCAGGTCAGGCCCTTGCCGGTGATGGTGCCGGACTCGTAGCGGTTGGTGATGCGCTTGTACTGCCCGAACAGGTAACCGATCTCGCGGCCACCGACGCCGATGTCGCCGGCCGGCACGTCGGTGTACTCGCCGATGTGCCGGTACAACTCGGTCATGAACGACTGGCAGAACCGCATGACCTCGGCGTCGGAGCGGCCCTTGGGGTCGAAGTTCGAGCCGCCCTTGCCGCCTCCGATGGGCATGCCGGTGAGGGCGTTCTTGTAGACCTGCTCGAAGCCGAGGAACTTCACGATCGAGAGGGTGACGCTGGGGTGGAACCGCAGGCCGCCCTTGAACGGGCCGAGCGCGGAGTTGACCTCCACGCGGTAACCGCGGTTGATCCGCACGTTGCCCTCGTCGTCGATCCACGGCACGCGGAAGATGATCTGCCGCTCGGGCTCGCACATGCGGCGCAGGATCGACCACTGCATGTACTCGGATCGCTGCCCGGCGATGGGGTTGAGGCTGTGGATGACCTCGTAGACCGCCTGGTGGTACTCCTTCTCACCAGGATTGCGCTCCAGCACTTCTTCGTACATGGGAGCCAGGTTGGGGTGCAGGTTTTCGACCATGGTCGGAATCGTTCCACTACCGGCACCCGTGGGCGCGTCGGAGGGCTCACCTATCGTGGCCGGATGCTGCGCGTGGCTTCCCACAACATCAACGGCATTCGGGCCGGTCTGCGCCGCGGCTTCGGCGACTGGCTGACCGAGCGCGGCTGCGACGTCGTGGCGCTGCAGGAAGTGCGCTGCCCGATCGCGGCCCTGCCCGCGGGGGCGTTCGGCGACTACCACCTGGCCTACGACGCCGGCGAGCTGGCCGGGCGCAACGGGGTCGCCGTGCTGACCCGCCGGCCCCCGGAGGCGGTGCGCACCTGGAGCGGGAGCGCCCTGCTGCGCCCGCCGGGCGGCGAAAGCCTCGACGTATCGGCCGCTCCGGTCGGCGTGCTGGCCCGCGGCCTGGGCGAATTCGCCACCCAGGGCCGCTACGTGGAGGTGGATCTCGCGGACGAACCGGTGACCGTCGCGTCGCTCTACGTGCCCAAGGGCGGCCTGCCGGCGCACCTGCAGAAGCCCGGCCGCATGCGCGAGGCGCCCGACGGGGGCGCACGGTACGAGCGCAAGATGCGCTTTCTGCGCGCCGTGGCCCGCCAGCTCACCCACACCCGCAGGGCCGCGCGCGCCCAGGGCCGGCACTACCTGCTGCTCGGCGACCTCAACGTCGCGCATACCCGGCTCGACGTCGCGCACTGGCGGCGAAACCAGAACAGCGAGGGGTTCCTGCCGATCGAGCGGGCCTGGCTCGACGAGGTCATCGGGCCGAGGCGGCTCGTCGACGTCGTGCGCCGGCTGCATCCGCTCGCCGACGGGCCGTACTCGTGGTGGAGCTGGATGGGCAACTCGTTCGCCAACGACACCGGCTGGCGCATCGACTACCACCTGGCCAGCGCCGGGCTCGCGGGCCGGGCGATCCGCGCGGGCACCGACCGCGACCCGGCTCCTGACCGGCGCATCTCCGACCACGCCCCGGTCGTCGTCGACTACGACCTCTGACCGGGCCGCCCGGCGCCCCTAGACTCGCGGGATGAGCGGCCAGCACGGGCAGCACGATCAGCACGGCGAGCACGAAGAGCACGGCAGCACGTTGGGGGCGATGGACGCCCGCGTCCGAGCGCTGGAGACGGTGCTCGTCGAGCGGGGGCTCGTCGACCCGGCGGCCCTCGACGGGATCGTCGAGTACTACGAGCGCGAGGTGGGGCCGCACCGCGGGGCGCAGATCGTGGCCCGCGCCTGGACCGACTCCG
>JBDIAM010000303.1:0-4484 GCA_039812445.1 Piscicoccus intestinalis
CAGCGTCGCGCGCGACCCGGTGAGGTCGAGCAGCTCGGAGACGGTGACCGACTCCACGCACGTCTCGGCGAGGTTGTAGCGGGCGCGGGTCTCGAACTCGTTCATCCACTGCTCGACCCCGAACGGTGCGATTTTCACCCGGACACTGTCGCACCGAAGCCCGTCGCGGCATAAAAGCATGGCCGGTTCGCCCACGCGCGGAGCGCGCCTACGGTGGTGTCCAAGTCGAACGCCCAAGACAGGCGTCCGGGTGAGGGGCCCGAGACCTGTCCGCGTGGGGAGACGCGTGTGGCGAACGACCGATGGCTGTGAGGGGCAGCCGTCAGGGGGAGCCGGAATTCACCTGCCCGCGAGGCGGTCCGGCCGACACATTGGGGGAGATCGACATGTCGTCGACTCGTGTATTCAGCATGCCCACCCGGCCCGCGCAGGGCACCGTCGTGCGGACTCGCCGCGCCGTGGCCCGCCTCGCGACGGTGGCCGTCGCCGGCACCGCCCTCGGCCTGGCGGGCGGCCTGCCGGCCTCCGCGACGAATCAGGGCACCGTCTCCGGGAACGACACCGCGGGCTGCGCGGTCGCCTGGAACGCGCACACGATCATGGACGTGGACGGCGTGCCCGGCTACGACAAGGATCTGTCCGGGAACGACGCGCACTACTCCAACGGCGGCTACGTCTCCGAGGTCTCCTCGGCGTTCGGCGACCCCGGCTTCATGGAGATCCAGCACTGGATGGGCAACCCGAACGACCCGAACTCGATTCACTGACGGGTGCCGGTCGCGACGACCCACGACATCAAGGACGCCAAGCTCGTCATCACCCTGCCCGCCGACCACGGCTACACGGTGCCCGCCGAGGACATCGCGACGTGGATCAACAAGTGGGAGACGAGCCACACGTACACGCAGGTGCCGACCGACGCGATCCGCATCGACGGTGACACGGTCACGGTCGACCTCGGCGACCTCAAGGCCGGCACCGGCGTCATCATGCAGCTGCGCGGCGAGGTGCAGCCCGACCAGGTGAAGAACACCTTCGAGGCCAAGGCGCGCCTGACCGGCACCTACGTCGAGGGCGGCGGCTGTGCGGCCCCCACGCCGGAGACGCCCAAGCCCGAAACGCCGAAGCCCACCACGCCGGTGACGCCCAAGCCCACGACGCCGAAGCCGGCGCCCAAGCCCGCCGTCAAGTACGTGACGCGCACCTTCCAGGTCGACCGCTACATGCCGCGCACCGCCGCGCAGGCCCGTACGGTGGCGCGCCTCGACGACGACGGCCGACTGCGCTACCGCGAGGACCGGCCGCTGTGGGGCGCCAGCCGCTGGCAGTTCGTCACCGTCAAGGTGCCGACGACCGCCACGAAGGCCCAGGTCGTCGCGGCGATCAACAAGGCCACCGCGGCGAAGATCGGTGACGTGCGCAGCGCCTCGAAGCTGTCGAGCGCCAAGGCCCGCGGCACCTACGTCATCGCGTGGGAGCTCGGCAAGGGCGCGACGACCAAGGCCGCCTGGGGCGCCAACACCAAGGTGCCGCAGACGTTCTTCGCCCGCTCCTGACCCGGCCCCCGCGACTTCACCCCCGGACACAACGGCGTGTCCGGGGGTGAACTGTCGTGGCCGCCCCGAGCGCGGGCTCGGGCTCCGGTAGGCTGCCGGAGCGGCCCACGGGCCGCGACATCCGATGCACATCAGTGTGGATGGCGAACGAGAGGAAGCCGGTGCGATCCCGGCGCGGTCCCGCCACTGTGACCCCACCCGAGCGGGCGGGGGGAGCCAGAAACTCTCGCCATCCACCGCTCCCGTGGGCGAGGACCCGCGAGGAAGGCAGGGCGCCATGCCGCAGGGCCGACCGCAGAACGTGCCCGACGACGGCCTGACCACGCGTCAGCGCCGCAACCGCCCGATCACCGCGGTGCACACCGGCCCCGGCAAGGGCAAGTCGACCGCCGCCTTCGGGATGGCGTTGCGCGGCTGGAACCAGGGCTTCGACATCGGGGTGTTCCAGTTCGTCAAGTCCGCCAAGTGGAAGGTCGGCGAGGAAGAGGTCTTCCGGCGGCTCGGGCAGCTGCACGAACAGACCGGCGAGGGCGGCGCCGTCGAGTGGCACAAGATGGGCTCGGGCTGGAGCTGGACCCGATCCAGCAGCGGCGAGGACGCCCAGGAGCGGCACGCCGCCGACGCACTGGAGGGCTGGCGCGAGATCCAGCGGCGGCTGGCCGACGAGCGGCACGACCTGTACGTGCTCGACGAGTTCACCTACCCGATGAAGTGGGGCTGGGTCGATGTCGACGAGGTGTGCGCGACGCTCGCGGGCCGCCCCGGCAAGCAGCACGTCGTCATCACCGGCCGCGACGCCGACGAGCGCCTGTTCGAGGTCTGCACGCTCGTCACCGAGATGACCAAGGTCAAGCACCCGATGGACGACGGCCAGAAGGGTCAGCGGGGCATCGAATGGTGAGTCTGCCGCGCGTGCTCGTCGCGGCGCCCGCCTCCGGGAGCGGTAAGACGATGATCGCCACCGGGCTCATCGCCGCGCTGCGTGAGCGCGGCCTGGCGGTCAGCCCGCACAAGGTCGGGCCCGACTACATCGACCCCGGCTACCACACCCAGGCCGCCGGGCGGCCCGGGCGCAACCTCGACGCGCACCTGGTCGGGCAGGAGCGCCTCGTGCCGCTGCTATTGCACGGCGCCGCCACGCCGGAGCCAGCGGACGTCGCGATCATCGAGGGCGTCATGGGTCTGTTCGACGGGGCGCTGGGCACCGACGGCTTCGCCTCCAGCGCCCACGTCGCCCGATCGACCCGCACCCCGGTGCTGCTCGCCGTCAACTGCGCCGCGGTCTCCCGCAGCGTCGCCGCCGTCGTGCACGGCTTCGCGACCTTCGAGCCGGGGGTGCGGGTCGGCGGCGTGATCCTCAACAACGTCGCCTCGCCGCGACACGAGGCCGAGGCCCGGCGCGCCGTGGCCGCCACCGGCGTGCCCGTCGTCGGCGCGATCCCGCGGCTGCCCGACGTCGTCGTGCCGAGCCGGCACCTCGGGCTCATCCCCGCCGCCGAACGCCGGCCCGAGGCGCTGTCGGCCGTCGCCGCGCTCGGCCGCATGGCCCGCGACCACCTCGATCTGGAGGCGGTGCTCGAGCTCGCCCGCAGCGCACCGGAACTCGACGATTCGCCGTGGGATCCGGTCGCGGCGATCGCGTCCGGTGCGGTCGGGGCGACGCGCGGGGAGCCGGTCGTCGCCGTCGCCGCGGGGGAGGCGTTCACGTTCGGCTACGCCGAGACCCCCGAACTGCTCGCCGCCGCCGGCGCCCGGGTGGAGACGTTCGACCCGCTGCGCGACGAGGCCCTGCCCGCCGGCACGGCCGGCCTCGTGCTGGGCGGCGGCTTTCCCCAGATTCACGCCGGGGCCCTGACCGCGAACACCGAACTTCGCCGGGAGGTGGCCGCGTTCGCCGACGCGGGCGGGCCGATCCTCGCCGAATGCGCCGGCATGCTGTACCTCCTGCGCGAACTCGACGGGGCCCCGATGTGCGGGGTGTTGCCCGGGTCCGCGCGCATGCATCCGCGGCTCGTCCTCGGCTACCGCACGGCGGTGGCCGTCAGCGACAGCGTCGTGGCCGACGAGGGCGCCCGCGTCACCGGGCACGAGTTCCACCGCACCCGCGTGCGCCACGATGCGAACGGATCGGGTGCGCGCGCCTGGGGCTGGCGCGACTCCCACGACGAGCCGGAGCTCGAGGGGTTCGTGCACGGGCAGGTGCACGCCTCCTACCTGCACACCCACTGGGCCGGGCGCCCCGACGCCGCCGCCCGGCTCGTGCGCGCCGCCGCCGGTTCCGCCTCCGGGAGCGCGGCATGACCGCGCCGCAGCCGACCCGCGCCGCCGCCGGAGCCGGTTCCGCCGACAGGGCCGACGCCCCCGGCGCCCCTGGCGCCAGTGGCTTCGACGACACCGCCGACACCGCCGACAACCCCGACACCGCCGACACCGTGATCGTCGTCGGCGTCGGGGTGTGTTCGGCCACCGACGTGCCGGCCGCCGCGAACGCCATCGCCGCCACCGTCGAGCGCGCCCGCGAGGCCCGCCCCGAGGCGAGCGTCACCGTCTCCACCCGCGCCGGGCGCGGCGACCACCCGCTCGTGCGCGAACTCGCCGCGCGCCTCGGGGCCACGGTCGCCACGTACGACGACGTCACCCTGCGCGCCCAGGCCGCACCGCGCGACGACCGCGTCAGCGCCCTCACCGGCGGAGTCGGGTCGGTCGCCCGCGCCGCCGTGCTCGCCCACGGCGCGACCCCCGTGACCGACAAGCGCGTCGCCGGCGGCGCCACGTACGTCATCGCCCTGCGCCCCACCGAGCCCCCCACGTCCCTGAAAACTGCGTGTCGTGATCAGAACTGCAGTCCGGACTGCAGTTCTCACCACGACACGCAGTTTTCAGGGACGTTCGCAGGGACGTTCGCAGGGACGTTCGAAGGGACGTTCG
>JBDIAM010000304.1:0-4471 GCA_039812445.1 Piscicoccus intestinalis
CTCGGTCATAGCAGGCTCCAGGGGCGCACGGAGTTGGCCTTGTCGACGAGCCGTGCCCGCTCGTCGGGGTCCGTGGTGAGTTCGGCGAGGCGGCGATACGACTCCTCGAGGGCCTCGCGCAGGTGTCGCGGGGTGGCGCGGATCCCGCCGATCGTCGTGTCCCGCGCGGCGGGCTTGGCGCCCACCTGGGAGAGCGCCTGCTCCAGCACCCGCACCCGAAACGAGGCGCGCTGAGCGGGGGCGGCCTCGAGCCGGTCGCCGTCGCGCAGCGCCTGGTCGAGGGCCGCCGGACCGGAGCCGGAGTGCACCGCGAGCTCGGCCCGCAGCCAGCGCGCCCGCCCGAATGCCGAGCTGGCGGGCGGTACGAGGTCGAGCGCGGTGATCGCGCCGCGGCCGTCGCCGCGGGCCGAGCGAAGCCGCGCGAGGCCGAACGCCGCCGCGGTCGTGTAGCCGGCGTCGGTGCGCAGGCAGGTGAGGTAGTCGGCCTCCGCGGCCGCCTGTTCGTCGGCGAGCTCGTGCGTGAGGCCGAGGGCCAGGCGCGGGGCGAGCTCGCCGGGGATCTGCTCGTAGACGGTGCCGAACGCGGCCTGCGCGGCGGCGTGGTCGTCGCGGGAGAGGGCGTCGAGGCCGAGGATCCACAGCGCCCGCCAGTCCCAGGGGTCGGCGCCGAGCAGGTCGTCGGTGGCGGCGGTGACCCCCTCGTGGTCGCCGGCGTACAGCGCGGTGCGGGCGCGTTCGAGCATCACCTCGGCGGTCTGGTCGGGGGCGGAGGCCAGCTCCTGGCCGCGGCGCCCGGGTTCCAGCTGCCGCACGGTCTGCAACCAGCCGAGCATGGGGTCGTTCTCGTCGGGTTTCAGGGCCGGCAGCTCCCACCAGCCGAGCGAGTCGCCGGTGACGACCGGGGCCTCGAACAGGCCCGACGGCAGGGTCTGGCTCGCCGCTGCGCCGCCGCGCTGGTCGGCGACGATCTGGCGCAGCACCCCGAACAGCTGCACGCGCAGCTCCTCGATGGTCTGGTACCGGTCGGCGGGGTCGAGGGCGCACGCCTTGGCGACGAGCCGGTAGAACGCGTCGTGGCGGGCGAACGCCGGCATCGTCGTCGTCGGCGGCAGGCTCGTCGCGTACTGGCTCTGGTAGCCGCGGAACTCGTTGGTGAGCACGGCCAGCGTGCGCCCGATCGTGTAGATGTCGCTGGGCACCGACGGCCCGAGATCGGCGATCTCGGGCGCCTGGTAGCCGACCGTGCCGTAGATCGGGGAGTCGAGGTCGTCGATGCGGCGCACGCCGCCGAGGTCGATGAGCTTGACCGAGTCGCCGACCTGGATGAGGTTGTCGGGCTTGAAGTCGCAGTACAGCAGCCCGAGGTCGTGCAGGTACGCGAACGCGGGCAGGATCCCGTAGATGAACGCCAGCGCGTGCTCGACCGGCAGCGGGTCGTAGACGCCACCGTTCTTCGCCATCCGCGCCTTGAGCAACTCCTTGAGGCTGCGGCCGCCGACGTACTCCATCACCGTGTACGCCGCGCCCTCGTGCTCGACGACGTTGTAGACCTCGACGATCAGCGGGTGCTCGACCTGCGCGAGGAAGCGCTGCTCGGCGACCGCGGCCTCGAGCGCGTCCGCGTCACCGGCGTTGAGCAGGCCCTTGAGCACGACCCAGCGGTCGGAGACGTTCTTGTCGCGGCCCAGGTAGATCCACCCGAGCCCGCCGTGCGCGAGGCAGCCGACCACCTCGTACTGGCCGCCGACGAGATCGCCGGGAGCCAGCTTGGGCGTGAACGAGTAGGGGTTTCGGCACTTGGGGCAGTAACCCTCGGTGCGTCCGGGGGCGTCGCCGCGGCCGCGCCCGACCGGCGTGCCGCACGACGGGCAGTTGCGCTTCTCCTCCGGCACGACCGGGTCGGTGAGCACCGCGTCGGCCGGGTCGGACGCCGGCGCACTGGGCACCGACGTCAGGCCGGCACCCAGCCCCGAGCGCCGCGCGCCTCGGGCCCCCGGGCCCACTCGTCGGGTGGCCCCCGTGCCCCGCGCGCTGCCCCACGCCATGCCGCGACCCCGCCCCGCCGCGCCCCGCACGTGGCCGGGCACGTGCGGCACGACGACCGCCGCCTGCTCCTCGGGGAACGCCGAGCTGCGCGCCGACGCCCGCGCCGAGCCATCCGAGCCAGCTGCGCCACCCGAGCCGCCCGAGCCGAAGCCGGAGCCGGTGGGGTCGGCGTAGCCGTCGGGCAGGCCCGCCTCCTGGGCGGACGTGGAGGCCGCCGTCGCGGTCGGCACAGAGTAGTGTGCGGAATCGTCGGCGGAGGCCTGCGGATCGGGGAACCCGCAGAAGTCGCAGTAGCCGTCGACGTAGTGCCCCGGGCATCCGGTCTGGTCGCACGGTCGCATCCTCGACCCCGTCGCCGAACTCATCGCCGAACCGCCTCCCGTGCACCGTTCGCCGCGGAGCGCCCCGAACCGGCTCGCTCGTGCGCGGCCAGGTAGGACTGTTGGGCCGCTGCGAGCGCGGCCAGCCGGTCGACGTCGACCGGCGTGCGCTGCAGGGTCTCCTCGGCGCGCCGCGACAGCTCGGTGGCGTCGTCGGCCGCGTCGCCGGTCAGGGCGGCGGCCTTCGACGCGTACGCCCGGATCTGCCCGGCGAGCTCCTCGCGCTTGTCCAGCGCCGCGGAGTAGGCGCGGTGCACGGTCTCCAGGGCGGCCTCGACGCGGTCGAGGCGCTGCAGGTAGGCGTCGACGTCCCCGGCGGGCTCGCCGAGCGCGGTGACGTCGGGCACCGCGAGGGTGGGGGCGGGTGTCACGGCCGCCACGGCGCGGGCGGCGAGCCGCTGCAGGGCGTCGCCGCGGGCGGCCAGCTCGTCGCGGCGCTGCCGGGCCGTCGCGAGGTCGTGCTTGGCCTTGGCGCGCTGGGAGGCGGCGACGATGAGGTCGCGCTCGGCGCGGGCGCTCTCCTGTTCGAGGGACGGCAGGAGCCCGCCCACGTCAGCACCCCGCTTGGCGCGGTCGGCGACGTCGACGAGTCGCCGGTCCAGGCCGATGAGCACCTGCTCGGCGGAGGCGCGGTTCTTCGCGGGGATCGCGGCGACGAGGTCGCGGATGCGCTCGACGGCGGCCCGCAGGTCGCGCACCCGCGCGGAGACGTCGGGTTCGGCCCCGTCGAGCCGCAGCCGCGCCCGCAGCGAGCCCGCGAGGGTGTCGGAGAGCCGGCACGCCTCAGGGAGGCTGACCGCGAGCGCGCTGCCCTGCCCGCCACGTTGGTCGAGGCGGCCCCAGATGAGCGTCGTGAGTCGCCGGCGTTCGGGCTCCAGCACGCGGCCGGAGTCCCAGGTGGCGACGAGCAGGTCGTGGCGCCCGGCGACGGCCTGCCACAGCGTCATCGACAGCATGACGTCCGGGGTCAGCGCGTCACGCTCGGGGGAGCGCAGGCAGGCCTCGTCGAGCTCGTCGAGTTCGACCTTGCGCCGGTCGCGCCACATGCCGAGTTCGGTGAGGTAGGCGAGGAGCCGGTCGGGTGCGACGTCTTCGCCCATGGCGCCGGGAGCCTGGGGGGCGACCGCGAACTGGCTGCTCATCGGTAGTCCTTGAGGCGTCGGTCGAGGCCGATCCAGGCCAGCACGCCGCCCGCGATGCCGGCGAGCAGCGAGAGCCAGGCCCACGGGGTGGCCGCGTCGGGGGTGGCCGGCGCGGGCGCGCTCGTGTTGACCGCGGGCAGTTCCGCGGCGAACGCCGAGTACGCGGCCGCACTCGTCGTCGTCGCGGCCGTGGCGGCGGCGGTCGCGTCGGAGCCGGCCCTGCCGAGCACCTGCCCGGACTGCGCCGCGTAACTGCGCCAGCTCGTGGCGATGTTGTCGGGAAAGGCCGTCGGGCCGGCGGCGAGCAGGGAGTCGACCCGGTTGCGGGCGTCCTCGGCTTGGGTCGACGACGCGGCGACGTCGGCCCCCGGGAGCACGGCGGACAGCTCGGCCGCGCGGGCCTGCCCGGCGGCCGCGCGCACGGCGGCGGTGTCCGACAGGTAGCCGGTGCCCGCCTCGGCGGAGATCGCGGTCGCGGGCGCGGCGGTGGCGACGACGCCCAAGGCGAGCGAGCCGGCGACGAGCAGCGTGCCGACGAGCAGCGGCGGGTTGATCACCCGGCGGGTCTTGCGGGCGAGCCACACCGCGGTGCCGGCGAGCAGCACGGTGCCGGCGCCGCCGACGAGGATCGGCAGCAGCGTGGCCACCGTGGAGCCGGTGGTCGTGCGCCCCTCGAAGGCCAGCTGGGAGACGGTGTTCGTGGCCTGGGAGAGGGCGGCGTCGGCGGCCTGCAGCTGCTGCCCGGCGGCCGTGTCGGTCGACCCCCCGGCGACGGCCGTGGACGCCACGGCGGCGTAGCCCGTGAGGGCGCGTTGCGCCTGCTGCACCGCGGCGGCGCTCTGCTCCGACTCCGGGCGCAGCGCGGCGAGGCTGACCGCCGCGTCGCCGACCGCCTCCTGCACG
>JBDIAM010000305.1:0-4453 GCA_039812445.1 Piscicoccus intestinalis
CGGAGCCGGAGCCGGAGCCGGAGCCGGAGCCGGAGCCGGAGCCGGAGGCCGGAGCCGTGCCGCAGCCGGGACTGGAGCCGGGGCCGAGACGAGCCCGGGCCGTGCCGGAGCCGTCTCCGGCGGTTGCCAGCGCCTCAGTCCGGACGCTCCGCTCAGCCTCCGGGCCTGCCTTCGGTGTTGAGCAGCACGACCGTGGCGTCCTGCGGCAGCTCGAGGTCGGCGCGGCGCCGACGGTCGGTCAGGGCCGCCCGGGCACCGGCGAGGGCGGCGGCGCCGCTGGGTCCCGAGGAGATGCCGAGCCGCGCCAGATCCTCGGCGGCCGCGTGCGCCTGCTCGTCGGAGACGGTGACGGCCGCGTCGCACCCGGCGGCCAGAATCGGCCACGCGGAGGCCGAGACCGTGCCGCAGTTCAATCCCGCCATCGCGGTCTGGCCGGTCTCGACGCTCGTGGGCTGCCCCGCGCGGAGACTGGTCAGCAGGCAGGCGGCGGTCTCGGGCTCGACGGACAGCACGCTCGGTCCCGCCTCCACATCGCCTGCCGTCGCGGGGCGAGGAGTGTTCATCTCCGCCGTCTCGTCGGCGCCCGGCCGCCGGTAGCGCCGCACGACCGCCTCGGCGAGCGAACCGACTCCGACGGGCACAGCGATCAGGCTGGGCGCGGCCCCGAGTTCGTCGTCGACCTCCTGCAACAGCGTCTGGTAGCCCTCGACGATCCACGCGGGCACGTCCTCGTACCCGTCCCACGCGGTGTCCTGCACGAGCGCCAGGCCCTCCTGCTCGGCGAAACGCGCTGCGGCCGAGACGGTTTCGTCGTAGTCGCCGTCGTGGCGCACGAGCCGGGCTCCTTCGGACTCGATGGCCTGGGCCGCCCGCGCGGTCATCACCCGCGGAACGAACACCGTGGCGGGCACGCCGAAGTGGGCGGCCATGCGGGCCACGGCCCGGCCGTGGTTGCCGTCGGTCGCGGTGACGAACCCCACGCCGGGGCGGTCACGGGAGACCTGCGCGCACGCCCAGGACGCGCCGAGCACCTTGAACGCCGCGAGCCCGAGGCGGTGCGACTCGTCCTTGACGAGCACCCGCGCGACGCCCAGCTCGTCGGCCAGCGCGGGCGCCTCGACGAGCGGGGTGGGCCGGTAGTCCGGGAGCGTTCGGTGGAAGTCGCGGGCGGGCGCGGGTGTCGGTGGGCCGATCCAGCGTCTGGCCCGCGGGGCGGAGTGCCACTGCGTCGTCATGCCCTCATGCTGCCGCGCCCCACAACGACCCTGGAAACCACATGTCCACGTCCGCCCCCGGGCACGACGAAGGCGCCCGCCCCGGGTGGGGCGGGCGCCTTGGTAGGTCGGTCTGGCTCAGCCGACGTCGCCGGCGGAGCCACCGGCCGCCGCGCCGGAGCCGGCGTCCGAGCCGGAGTTAGCGCCGGAGTCCGCACCCGAGTTGCCCGAGCCCGAGTTGCCGGAGTCGGAGCCCGAGTCCGCGCCGGAGCCCGAGTCCGCTCCAGAGCCCGAGTCGGCGGTGGCCCCCGAGTCGGAGCCGGAGCCGGAGTCCGTGGTCGCGTCCTGCTGCGGCACCGACTGCTGCTGGTTGCCGCTGTCCTGGTTGTTCTCCCCGGAGGGCTCGGTGGCCTCCGACGTCGGCGTGGCCTGGCCGGTCGAGCCCTGGGTGGGGCTGTCCGTCGACGTGCCGGAGTCGGAGCTGCTCGAGCCCTGGTCGACGACGGAGCCGATCGTCGTGCCGCTGGAGGAGCTGCCGCTCATCGTCGCGGACACCGGCTTACCGGTCGCCACCTCGAAGCCGGTGATCGCGACGATCGCCAGCAGGAAGACGGCGGCGGTACCGAACCACATGCGCCGGTCGACCGAGGCGAGCGCGCGTCGCAGCCGCACGCCGAAACCGGTGCGCGTGTCGACCACCAGCGCGTCGGCGGTCGTACTCCCCGTGCGGCCCTCGGAGACCGAAGGGCTGGGCGGCCCGGGCTGGGCGGCGTCGGTCACACCGATGGAGCCCGTGCCGGCCGGCCGCTGGCGGCGGACCAACCGGGACCGCAGGTGACCGCCCGCCGTCTTCATCGATTGGGTGTAGAAGGCGCCACCGACCGTCGAGACGATCGAGGCGAGTGCGGCACCGATGAGGGTGCCGGCGACGCCGAGGTAGGAGGACACGACGGCCGCGCTGGTCGCGGCGAGCGCGCCTCCGAGCACCTGCAGCGGTGAGAGCCCGAGGAACGGTTCGCGGCGTTTGGGCTCCGCGCGCTCCTCGTCCGTGGTGCGGGGCAAGGTGTCTGTCATCTGGTCCTAGCAAGTTGCGGCGAAAGGGAGCCGCGATGCCGTGACCCCCCACTGACGGGTGCGCGACATCGACGCACTGCTGCAGACCACGCTAGAGCCGCCCCCGGCACCCCCTCAACCAGCAGATTTCGGACAAAACGCGTTGGTAACGATTGTGTAAACCGCTGACCAGGCCAATCCACAGGCGCGCACGGAAGCTGAGTGGCCGCTGAGGGTCGTCACGTGAGACCGTGACGTATCACCATTCGAGTCCCGGAGTCCTGTCGGAGGCGAAGCGCCGCTGCGCCGGAGCCGCCGACCACATGCTTGGAATATCTGAGTCACTACGTTGTTGATAGTGCCGTATGCAGCCACCGCTGCTGGGACCACGACGCAAGGAGAACGTCATGCAGTTCGGCATCTTCACCGTGGGTGACGTCACCACCGACCCCACGACAGGCCGCACCCCGACCGAGCACGAGCGGATCAAGGCCACGGTCGCCATCGCCAAGAAGGCAGAGGAGGTCGGACTCGACGTCTTCGCCACCGGCGAGCACCACAACCCGCCGTTCGCGGCGCCGGCCAACCCGCCGGTCCTCCTGGCGCACATCGCCGCCGCCACGCAGCGCATCGTGCTGTCCACCGCCACGACGCTCATCACGACCAACGACCCCGTGCGGATCGCGCAGGACTACGCCTACCTGCAGCACCTGTCCGACGGCCGGGCCGACCTCATGCTCGGCCGCGGCAACACCGGCCCGGTCTACCCGTGGTTCGGCAAGGACATCCGTGACGGCCTCGAGCTGGCGGTCGAGAACTACGCGCTCCTGCACCAGCTGTGGCGCGAGGACGTCGTCAACTGGGAGGGCAAGCACCGCGCTCCGCTGAGCGGTTTCACCTCGACGCCGCGACCGCTCGACGGCATCCCGCCGGTCGTGTGGCACGGTTCGATCCGCAGCCCGGAGATCGCCGAGCAGGCCGCCTACTACGGAGACGGGTACTTCGCCAACCACATCTTCTGGCCCAAGGAGCACACCGCCTCCATGGTCGACCTGTACCGCCGGCGCTTCGAGCACTACGGCCACGGCAGCGCCGACCAGGCGATCGTCGGCCTCGGCGGGCAGGTGTTCATGCGCGCCAACAGCCAGGACGCGATCCGTGAGTTCCGTCCGTACTTCGACCGCGCGCCCGTCTACGGCGGCGCGATGAGCCTGGAGGGATTCATGCGGGAGACGCCGCTGACCGTCGGCAGCCCGCAGCAGGTCATCGAGCGCACGCTCGGCTTCCGCGACTACGTCGGCGACTACCAGCGTCAGCTGTTCCTGCTCGACCACGCCGGGCTGCCGCTGAAGACCGTGCTCGAGCAGCTCGACCTCCTCGGCGAGGAGGTCGTGCCGGTGCTGCGCCGCGAGTTCGCCGCGCTCAAGCCCGCGCACGTGCCGGACGCGCCGACCCACGCCTCGCTGCTGGCCGCGCTCGACGGGCCGGAGGCGACCGGGGAGGCCAGGGCGACGGAGTCCGTCCCCAACGTCGATCGCTGGACCGGAACGCGCGCCGAGGACCAGAACGTCGGGGCGGCTCGCTGAGCCGGGCCGGTGGCCGCCAAAAGAGTGGGAGTTCTGCCGCGTCTGCCCGGCGGTTTTTACCACTCTCTTCGGGGGCTCTTCGGGGGCGCGAGTCGGTCGGCCTGGCAACCGGCCTGGCAACCGCCTGGCACGGCCTACGACCGGCCCCGGAGCATGGCTCAGCCTGGCGGATAGAGCCGCTGCCAGCTATCCGCCAGGCTCAATACGACGCTAGATCAGCATTCGAAAGAAACGGACCAACAGGAACATGACACGCCGGTCGATCATCATCATCAGCGCCGGTCTGCGCTCGCCGTCATCGACGCGCAACCTCGCCGACCAGCTCGCGGCCGCGGTCGGCCGCCGGTTCGAGGCGGCCGGCGAGCCCGTCGACGCCGACGTCGTCGAGGTGCGCGAGCACGCCCACGCCATCGCCGATGCCCTGCTCGCGGGCTTCCCGTCGGGGGACCTCGCCGACGTGATCCGCCGAGTCGAGACCGCGGACGCGCTCGTCGTCGTCACCCCGACCTTCCAGGGCTCCTACAGCGGGCTGTTCAAGTCGTTCGCCGACCTCCTCGACCCGGAGGCGGTCCGCGGCACCCCGGTGCTGCTCGCCGCCAC
>JBDIAM010000306.1:0-4436 GCA_039812445.1 Piscicoccus intestinalis
CCGACCGACCTCGACGGGCCGGCGCAGGGCGTTGACGGCGGTGCGCGCGATGGCGCCGATGGCGTTGTCGACCCGGGGCTGATGGATCTCCGGCCGGATCGAGTCGGTCAACACCGCCACGGCCACCGGGTACTCCTGCGGAAAGTGCACGACGGCGGCCTCGTGGCGCAGTCGGCCGAGGGTTCCCGTCTTGCCGGCGACGGCCACGTCGTCGTGCGGAAAGCCCGACCCGATCCGGTGCCGCCAGGCCTGCCGGCGCATCGACTCCCGCACCCACGCGTAGCGCTCGTCGCCCCAGAGGATCCGCAGGATCGACGTGAGCTCGCGGGCCGTGCTCGAACTCGCCAAGGCGGCGTCGTATTCGCTGGTGCCGCGGTCGAATCGGGGGTCGGCCAGGCGGGCCATCGCCTCCGCCTCGCTGCGTCCGCCGGTCTCCTCGATGATGCGCCGCAGGCTGCCGGCCGAGCCGTGGCTGATCGTGGTGTCGGCCAGTCCATGCTCGGAGAGCCACCGCGCCAGGCGCTCCAGGGAGACGAGGCGCAGAACCGCCTCCGCACAGGTGTTGTCGGACACGCTGAGCATGAGGCGCACGGTGTCGCGCTGGGAGAGCTCGACGTCGTCGACGAGCGTCGCGACCCCGGTCGGGCCCGGTGTGCGGGACCCCGACCGCAGGAGGAGCCGCGCCCTCGGGTCGAGCGCGTTCGTGTGCGCGAGGTCGGCCCAGGCGGCCGCCAACGGCAGCTTGTACAGCGAGGCGATCGCCGTCGGCACCCCGTCGTCGACCGCCACCTCGGGCGGAGCCGGGTCGGGCCTCACCGCCTGCGCGTGCACCCGGGCGCGCACTCCGACGTCGGCCGCGATCTCCCGGATCGTCTCGGCCGCCTCGCGCCGGCGGGTGGTCACAGCAGCTCCTGCAGGTGCCCCATGAGGTCGGAGACGTCGAGGCCGGAACGCCGCACGCGCAGGGGCCCCGTCACCAGGCGCAACCGAATCTCTATCGAGTGTCGGCCGGGCGGCCCCGGCGGACGGGGTGAGGCGACCAGGGCCGCGGCGCGGCCGGCGGCCACCCACGCGCGTCGCTCCTCGACCGTCTCCAGCTCGACCACCGTGCCGGGGTGCCCGCTGCGAGCGAGGGCGTCGACGAGCTGGTCGTGGGCCGGTGGGTGACCGCCCCGCGGCGGGACCGCGACGGGCAGATCGACGGCCTGCACACTCGGGTCGGCGCACTCCAGGTGCGCGGGCACCGAGACCACGTCGCCGGTGAGCAGCCCGTCCGTGATGACGGGGTGCCGCACGAGCGCGAGATCGACCTCGCCCTCGCGGGCCAGGTGTACGAGCGTGGTGCTCGGCCGGACGACAGGCATCGGGTTCCAGCCCTCGCGCGCCAGGGATCGCAGCACGTGCCCCCACCCCTCCAGCAGGTCGTCGGCGATCCCGAAGCGCAGCGTCGCGCGCGGCCGCCACGCGCGGCCGGCCGCGACCCAGGAGTCGGCGTCGGCGAGGAGCCGACGAGCGGCGGGGAGCAGGTCGGCGCCGGCCGCGGTGAGCTGCACCCGCCGGGCGTCGCGGTCGAACAGCCGCACGCCGAGGTGTCGCTCGAGCCGCGCGATGCCCTGCGACAGCGGCGGCTGGGCCATCCCGAGCTCGTCGGCGGCGTGTCCGAAATGCAGGTGGTCGCTCACGGCGACGAAGAAGCGCACGTGCCGTACCAGGTCCATCCAGCAAATATATCGAAATCCTATTGAAAGGCCTGAGTCATAGTCTTTGACTCTCATCCGACGGCTGATCAGCATGAATCGCGGGATCCGAACCGACGGGGAGGGTGATGTGAGGGCTGGCAGGCTGGTCGCAATCGTCGTGGGCGTCGCCCTCGCGGTCGGCGCGTATCTCTGGCTGGGTCAGGACGCCCGGCGCGAAGCCTCGGCCTCCGCCTACGCCCAGCGGGCCGCGCGCAGCCTCGCATCGGGGCAGGTGCCCGACCCGATCGCCGGCGACCGGCCCGCGGCGCAGGCGCAACTCACCAGGACCCTGGCGGGCATGGGCTCCATTTCCCACGCCGTCTCCGTCGAGGCGGTGACGCTCGACGAGGCCAAGGGAGCCGGGTCGGTCACCTTCGAGCACACCTGGACCGTGCACGCCGGCCGGCCGTGGACCTACCGCACCACGATGCCGCTGGCACGACACGACGACGAGTGGCGCGGCACATGGTCGAACGCGGTCGTGGCGCCCGGTCTCGCCGACTCCGAGCGGCTCGGCGCCACGAGGGTGAACGCGACCCGCGGCCGCATCCTCGGCGCCGACGGCGCCGCCCTGGTCACCGACCGTCCGGTGCACCGGATCGGCATCTCCCGCCCGAAGACGGCCACGAGCGACCAGGCGGTGCAGTCCGCCCGGCGCCTGGCGGTGCTGGTCGGCATCGACCCCGACGCCTACGCCGCCGCGGTCTCGGCGTCGGGACCGCAGGCCTTCGTCGAGGCGATCGTCTACCGCGATCGCAGCGCGGACCTCGCGGCCGCGATGGCCGCGCTGGGCGACATTCCCGGTGCCGAAGCCATCGCCGACTCCGCGCCCCTGGCCCCGACGACGGCCTTCGCGGCACCGATTCTCGGCCGGGTGGGTCAGGCCACCGCCGAGATCGTCGAGAAGTCCGGCGGTCGGGTGCGGCCCGGTCAGATCGTGGGGCTGTCCGGTCTGCAGGCCGCCCAGAACGAGCGGCTGGCGGGGACGGCCGGCTACACGATCGAGGCGATCCCGCGCGAGGGCCGGCCGCGGGAGTTGTTCGGTGCGCCGCCCACCAACGGGCGTGATGTCACCGTCTCCCTGGATCTGCGGGCGCAGACCCTCGCCGAGGCGGCGCTGGCGAAGGTGTCGCCGGCGAGCGCGATCGTCGCGATCCGACCCTCGGACGGTCACGTGCTCGCTGCCGCCAGCGGGCCTGGCGGACAGGGGCATTCGACCGCTCTGCTGGGACAGTACGCCCCGGGCTCGACGTTCAAGGCCGTCACCGCGCTCGCGCTGCTGCGGGCGGGGCTGACTCCGGAGTCGCGGCTCGCCTGCACGGCGACGACCGCCGTCGACGGGCGCGTGTTCAAGAACTACGACAACTATCCGAGTGAGCGCCTCGGCCGGATTCGGTTGCGGGAGGTGTTCGCCAACTCGTGCAACACCGGGCTCATCGCCGCCCGCGACCGGCTCGACCCCGACTCCCTGGCCCAGGCGGCCGGCGCGCTGGGCCTGACCTCGACCCCGGCGCTGGGGGTGCCTGCCGAGCTCGGGTCGGTGCCCGCGACGACCGGCGAGACCGATCTGGCGGCCACGCAGATCGGGCAGGGCCGGGTGCTCGCCTCCCCGCTGGGCATGGCGACGGTCGCCGCGGCCATCGCCGCGGGCCGTGCGGTGGAGCCGGTGCTGGTCACCGACCCGCCGACCCCGCGGCCGGCCGGCTCGCCGAGCCCGGACTCGCCGTCGCCCGGGCTGACCGCCGGAGAGGCCGAGACGCTGCGCGGGCTGATGCGCGCGGTGGTGACGAACGGCTCGGCCACGTTTCTGCGCGGCGTGCCCGGTGGCCCGGTGCTGGCCAAGACCGGCACGGCCGAGTACGGCAGCGACTCGCCGCCGCGAACCCACGCGTGGATGCTCGGGATTCACGGCGACCTGGCCGTCGCCGTCTTCGTCGCCGACGGCCCGGGCGGGGCCCGCACCGCCGGCCCGATTCTGCAGAGCTTTCTCACCGGCCTCGCGCAGCCGTCCCGGTGAGGGTCGCGGGGGCTGGTCGGCAGGCTCGGGTGGGCCGGTTGCTGATGCCGCAGGCTCAGAAGTCCATCGAGCTCTCGCGGGCGGCGGCCGCGTCGTGCTGACGGGTCAGGTGCTGGCCGAGTAATCGCCATATCTACTATCCCGATCGGCTGGTGTGCGCCCTCGCTCGGCGATGCCGCAGGTCAGCGGATCGCGAGCCGCAACGCTACATAATCGGCGTAGTCGTTTTGGCGGTTTCTTTCCTGGGACATGTTCACGATGACCGCCATCGGCCGGCCCGACCCGCGGGCCACGCGCGGCGCGGGAACCCGCGAACCCGACGTGTCGTGGTCGCGCTGACCCCACCGGAATCGCGTGGCTGCGCTGACCCCACACCGGAATCACCCTGCCGCTGGCCACCAGGCGGCTGCGACCGGCACCGTTCGGACTATCACCACCGCGGCCCACTCGGCCCGCGATTCACGAATATGCAGGTCACGGGCTTGGCCTGGGATCGACGGGTCACCCGGTGATAGTCCGAACGGTGACCTGCCGAGCGTCCGCACAGGTGGGCAGGTCCGGCTGGCTGCGGCCGCAGCTCCCCCTGCCCTACCGTGATCGCCATGGCGTATCCCCCGGAGAAGCTGCCCGGGCGCTATCGCTCGATGGCGATTCTCGAGGTGCTCAACGCGCTCGTCGTG
>JBDIAM010000307.1:0-4434 GCA_039812445.1 Piscicoccus intestinalis
ATTCGGCTGGATACTCGCGTCTACAAGAGTGCGCTCGCGCTGGCGGACGGGGGCCTGGACGTCACGGTGCTCGGCTGGAGCCCGACGGGATATCGGGAGGATACCCGGTTCGGCCCCGTGCGCATCGTTCGTGAACCCGTGCCGTGGCGGTTGCGGGACGAGGCGGCGGCCCGCAGGCGGGCACGGCGCGAACGCCGGCTGGTGCCGGCGCCGCCCACCGCGGATGAGCGTCGCACCATGCGGCTTCGGTACCAGCTGCGCAGATCGGAGACGGTCGAGCTCGGCGCCGGCGGGTCGCGGCGGGCCCGGGCCGGATTGACCCGGGCGCGGGGAATCGCCCGCAACCAGTGGGGCAAGGCCTTGTCGGCGGTGTCCGACCGGGAGGAGCAATGGCGCGAGTCGTTCGCCGAGTGGGTCGACGAGCAGACCGCCTTCGCGGGATGGCGGCACGTGCTCCCCGAGATCGACGACTACGACCTGGCGTTCGCCCCGGTCATCGACTCCCTCGACTGGGAGATCTTGCACGCGCACGACGTGCACCATGTCGGCACCGCAGCCCGGGCCGTTGCCCGCCGGCGGGCGCAGGGCCGTTCTGCGATGTGGGTCTACGACGCGCACGAGTACGTCGCCGGTCTGTCGGTCTACCCGCCTCGCACCAAACGGATCGTCGCCGCCTTCACGAGGCTCGAGGCGGAGTTCATCGGCCTGGCCGACGCCGTCGTCACGGTGACTCCGGCGCTGGCGGACCGGCTCCGGGAGCAGTACTCGTTGCCGGTGACCCCGACGGTGGTCATGAACTCGCCGCAGCTGTCGGCCACT
Organism: Piscicoccus intestinalis; assembly: GCA_039812445.1. GTDB lineage: Bacteria > Actinomycetota > Actinomycetes > Actinomycetales > Dermatophilaceae > Kineosphaera > Kineosphaera intestinalis_A. Next base: position 820 of record JBDIAM010000307.1, read on the forward strand.
CCACGCCTCGATGGGCCAGACGTGCGCGAGGCGTGTGGGCTCGACCCGGACACCCCGCTGATCGTCTACAGCGGCGGGGTTACCTCGGCGCGCGGTGTGCCGACCCTCATCGAGGCCCTGACCCTGCTGCCGGAGGTCCATCTGGTCGTCGTGTGCGTGCCCCACAACCGGACCCGCCGGATCGTGCAGATGTACGAACGGGCGACGGAGCTGGGGGTGGCCGACCGCGTGCACCTGCTCGATCCGGTTCCGCCCGCACAGGTCGCCGCATTTCTCGCGACGGCGGACGTGGGGACGGCTCCCTTCCTGCACTTCGGCAGCCATGAGTTCGCCCTGCCCAACAAGCTCTTCGAGTACCTGCACGCGGGCCTCCCGCTGGTCGTCAGCGACTGCCGCGCCCAGGCCGAGTTCGTGCGGGACAAGGGTGTCGGCGCGGTCTTCGAGGCCGAGGACGTGGCCGCATGCGCCTCGGCCGTGCGCGACGTGCTCGGCCGCCGGGACGAGCTGCACCGCCGCATCGTCGACGACGACGCTCTGCTCGAGCCCTACTCGTGGGAGCGGCAGGCCGCCACACTGCGGGGGCTGTACCGCACCCTGCTCGGCGACCAGGCGTCCGTCACCGAGCCGCGTTCGGAGAGCGCCCTGCAGGACGTGCACGAAGAACCGGCCTGGCGCTCCGGCCGGTCCGTCGTCGGCATCGGACCGGCCAACTTCGCCGGCCAGGCGTGGGCCTGGGCCAAGGCCCTCGAGCGCGAGCTCCCGGGTCTGAGCACACGTGTCATCAAGGTCGATCGGGGCGACATCGTCACCTTCGACGCCGACGACACCGTCGACCTGGCGACCTTTCGGCGCGACCCCGTCTGGGGTCAACGCCTCGAGGACGCGGCGATGGCCGGCTGGACCCACGCGCTGTTGGAGGCGGGCCGCCCGCTGTTCGGCATTCGCAACGGCAAGGACTTCGAGGGGGATCTCAAGCACCTGCGGGCCCGTGGCGTGCGGGTCGGCCTCATCATGCACGGCTCGGAGATTCGCGATCCTCGCCGGCACGCGACCAGCACGCCCTGGTCGCCCTTCGCCGATCCGCACGAGGAGCTCACCGCGAGCCTGCAGGCCCAGCGCGACGTGCTGTCGCTGAAGGTGCTGGCCTACGCGTCGCAGGGCGTGCCCGTGTTCATGTCGACGCCCGATCTGCTCGCCGAGGTGCCCGGTTCGATCTGGCTGCCGGTCGTCGTCGACGTGCGGCGTTGGCGGCCGGGGGCGCCGGTGCTCGAGCGCCGGCGGCCGGTCGTCGTGCACGTGCCGAGTCGCGCCTCGATCAAGGGCAGCGCCCGGGTCGACGAGGTGCTGACCAAGCTCCACGAGGCGGGTCAGGTCGAGTACCGGCGGCTGCAGGGCATCGAGCCCGCCCGCATGCCCGAGATCATCTCCCAGGCCGACGTGCTGCTCGACCAGTTCGCCCTCGGCAGCTACGGGGTGTTGGCGTGCGAGGGCATGGCTGCGGCCCGTGTCGTGCTCGGGCATGTGACGCCGGACGTGCGGCGCGCGGTCAAGGCCGCCTGCGGGGTCGACCTGCCCGTGCTGGAAGCGACGCCGGACACCATCGAGGAGGTGCTCGCGAGCCTCGTCGCGGATCGGGACGGTGCCAGAGCCCGGGCCGAGCACGGCAGGACCTTCGTCGAGACCTTGCATGACGGGCGGCACTCCGCCGGAGTGCTGCGCGATCACCTGGGACTGAGCGGCGGCTGACGCCGTCCGGTGTCCGCACCCGGCGGGGCGGAACCTGCGGCACCTGCCGATTCCACGTCAAGAATTTGCCATTTCTTGACTAAAGGGTGGGTTTGATTGCGATTGACGGTGAATTCTGAGGTCCGGTCACCGATAAGATCCACAGGTGTGCCGCCTCGAATTCTGATGCTGACCGCGCCCGGAAGCCAGCGCTACCCACACTGCTCTGCCGTGGCTGCGGCGCTTGCCGACGAGGGACTCGACGTCGCTGTGCTGTCGATGGATCCCACCTCGGACCGCCGAGGGGATCGCCCCGGCGCCCCGGCGACCTACCCGCAGCACGACACCAAACCCGTTGGTGCGGAACAGGCCCCGAGCCGTGCGGAGCTGACCCTCCTGCGCTACCAGCAGCGGCGTCGAGAGGCGCACGAGCTGGGTGGCGGACCGCGGTGGGCGCGCGTAGCACTGGCCGCGCTCGCGTGCGGACGCCAGGAAACGATGAATAAGTTGTCGGGTCGAAATGCGCTGAATCCGGACCCGGAGAATGCGCCACAATGCGCGAATCGCCACATGTCCGGGGCCGCACGGTTCTCCTGGCGCATTCCCGCGGTGGGGAGTTGGGGCGCGAGCAGTGTCGATGACGTGCTCGATTCTCACGAATGGGACGTGCTGCATGTGCTGCATGCGAGCCTGGTGCCCCTGGCCGCGCGTGCGGCGGACCGGCGCCGGGCCCGTGAGCGGTCGGCGACCTGGGTGTGTGATCTCGACCGGCACCCGTGGGTGACCGCACCGGCACAACAGCAGGAGTCGGCCCGCGCCGCAACGACGGACGACGACGGGGTAGATGTGCGTCGCGCGGGTGCGGTCATCGTCGCGACCCAGGAGCTGGCGACGGCGGCCCAGGACTATTACGGGTTGGCGCAGCGCCCCACGGTGATCACCGGCCCGACCACGCACGGGACTCCTCCGTCGACCGCGTCGAGGCCGGTGCTCTCCCCACCCGACGCGGCACGCCTGCGCGCCTTGTACCGGTGTCTGCTCCAGACCGGCGCCGCCGTGGCCGAACCGACCGCGCCGACGACGCAGGACCCCGTGGGGGAGGCGGTGAGTGAGCAGCGTGGCACGTGCGTGGTCGGAGTAGGGGCCATGAGTCTGCCCGGCCAGGCCGACTCGGTGGCGCGGCTCCTGGAGCGCCAGTTGCCGCACGTGGTCTGTGATCCGGTCCGATCGCAGGTCACCGAGCGAGAGGCGCGACGCCGCGAGGAGGACGCGCGGCGCACGTGGACCCATGCGCTCGTGGATCCCGGACGCTCACCGTTCGGGCGCCGCGGCGCGTGCACCGCGGGAGAGATCACTGGGCTGCGCGAGGCGGGAGTGCGAATCGGCCTGGTGCTGCACCGGGCGCCCGCGGGGGGCGACGCCGGCTCCGGCTGGGACTCGGTTCCGGAGGTTCACGATCCGCTGGACGAGGAGTACAGCGACTGCGTCGACGCCGGTTCGGTGGCTCGATGGTTCATCGACGCGCGGATCGGACCGGTGTTCGTGACATCGGCGAGGCTGCTCGCCGCCGTTCCGGAGGCGCACTGGCTGCCCGTGCCGGGCGACTCCCCGTGGGCGCGGAGCGACGGGAGGCCACCCGCCGATCGTGACGCCGGCCACGAGGCCGTGCGGGCGCTGCGCGACCACCTCCTGCAGGCGCCGGAGGCCGTCGCAGTTCAGGCGGCACGGGTGGCCGCGCGCTCCCAGGCCGTGACCCTCGATGAGCTGACCTCGATCGCCACCGACGCAACGGAGACCACCGAGGCCACCGAGCCTCAGGGCGCGTAGGCCGCGACGCGCTGGGCGGCGAGCTTGCCGGAGATGAGCACCATCGGCACGCCGACGCCGGGC
>JBDIAM010000308.1:0-4389 GCA_039812445.1 Piscicoccus intestinalis
GCGACGCCACGCGGGCACGCGGGAGTCGGGCTCGGCAGGCGTCATGGGTCAGCTCCGGCGGGCAGGGGTCGGGGTGGGGCACGGGACGTTTCGGCTCCCGTGGCGGCCCCCTACTGTACGCGGCCCGGCCGAACGTCCCGCGCGCTGTTAAGGTGCTCGCGTCGCCGACCGACGCCGTCGGAGAGCCCCGGCGAATCAGCGAATAGCGCACCGACCGAAGGGAGTCCCCCGACCATGTCGACCTCGACCGGACCCTCGATGGCGGCGGTGGTGTGCTGCTACACGATGCAGCGCTGGGACGACACGGTGGCCGCGGTGGAGTCGCTGCGCACCCAGCGCCGGCCGCTGGAGCGGATCGTCGTCGTCGTCGACCACAACGACGAGTTGCTCGCGCGCTGCCGGGAGCGCTGGCCGGAGGCGCGCACGGGCGTGACGGTCCTGGCCAACGAGGGCCGGCAGGGACTGTCCGACGGCCGCAACACCGGGCTGCGGGCCACCGACTGCGATGTCGTGGCCTTTCTCGACGACGACGCCGCCGCGGAGCCGGACTGGTCGGCCCGCCTCGCGGACTGCTACGCCGACCCCGCACTCGGTGACGTGCTCGGCGCCGGCGGCCACATCGAGCCCGACTGGCCCGGCCGGCAAGCCCCGACCTGGTGGCCGCGCTCGTTCGACTGGGTCGTCGGCTGCAGCTATGTCGGGCTGCCGACGCGACGCACGACGGTGCGCAACGTCATCGGCGCCAACATGAGCCTGCGCCGCGACGTCGCACTCGAGGTCGGCGGCTTCAACCCGTCGATGGGCCGCGTCGGCAAGACTCCGCTCGGCGGCGAGGAGACCGAGATGTACATCCGGGCGGCCGCCGCCCGGCCCGGCTCCGTCGTCGTGTACGAGCCCGCGGCGCGGGTGCGCCATCACGTGACGCCCGAGCGAGCCACGCTGCGCTACTTCGTCTCCCGGTGCTACGGCGAGGGCCTGACGAAGGCCGCGCTGTCGGGCATCACCCGCTCATCCGCCGCCCTGTCGAGCGAATCGGCTTACGCCACCAAGGTGCTCCCGGTCGAGTTCGCGCGCGGACTGATCAGTGGCGACCCGCGGCGGGGTCTGAGCGTCGCGCTGGGGCTCGGTGTGACATGCGTGGGCTACGCCCGCGGGCTCGTCAACGGCGCCCGCCCTGAGGGCGGCTGGTCCGAGGCGGCTCGACGCCCCATGGCTCGCCTCCAGGCGCGCTGAGCGAGCGCACTGACCCACGTGGTCGGCACACCGACTCCGACGGTGGGCCGCTTTGCCGCACAGGGGTATTCGTGATTCACGCCATGCGATCGAACGTCCACATGGTGAGCGCGGTTTTTCGGCATGTCCGTTCGGGGGTTGCCATCGGCAGCGCTGCCGAACCGTCGCTATGACCTGCCAATTTACCTGGCATTTACGTGAATTCGCGAGCAACACCGGCCTGCGCAAGGCTCTGATCCGCGCACCATGCACGGGGCCGGCTGGTCACAAGCAAACCAAGCCGGATATTGTCTCATCGTCGTCCTTAATCGGAGCCTCGGTCGTCGAGGTCGGCGCAGCGGCGAGCCGCCGCACGCGTCTTCGGCAACCGGAACACGCAAAGGCGCGAGAGCCCTCCCGCCCCGCTCCCACCGGAGCGCACCGCGCGGGTCGGCCCGAGAACCCCCTGGCCGCCACAGAGAGAACCCCCCTCCACATGTCGCACACACGCAACACCATCAACCCGCGGGTGACGATCGTCATCCCCGTGCTCAACGAGGCTCGCAACCTAGAACTCGTCATCCCGGAGCTGCCCCCGGTGCACGAGATCGTCGTCGTGGACGGCAACAGCACCGACGACACGGTGCAGACGGCCCGGCGGCTGGCGCCCGAGGCCACGATCGTCACGCAGGCTCGCAAGGGCAAGGGCAACGCCCTGGTCACGGGCTTCGAGGCCGCGACCGGCGACATCATCGTCATGTTCGACGCCGACTACTCCGCCGACCCGGCCGAGATCGCGGCGTTCGTCGAGGCGCTGAAGAACGGCGCCGACTTTGCGAAGGGCAGCCGCAACGCCCCCGGCGGCGGCAGCGAGGACATCACAATCATCCGAGGCCTGGGCAACCGGGGCCTCAACGTGCTGTCGAACATGCTCATCCGCAGCAAGTACACCGATCTGTGCTACGGCTACAACGCCTTCTGGGCCGACATCTTGCCGGCGCTGCACCTGCCCGCCGCGACGACCGCGACCAACGAGCCGGTCTGGGGCGACGGCTTCGAGATCGAGACCCTGCTGACCTGCCGCGTCGCCGCCGCCGACCTCAAGGTCACCGAGGTGCCCAGCATCGAGCGCGAGCGCGCCCACGGCGTCAGCAACCTCAACGCCGTCAGCGACGGGCTGCGCGTGCTGCGCACGATCGTCGTCGAGAAGGCCAACGAGAAGGCGCGCGCCTCGCAGGCCCGCGAAGAGCTGCCGGCCGCTGCGGCCCCGGCGTTCGAGTCGAGCCCGCGGCACGCCGACGAGGCCGAGCGTCGCCGTCGGCTGCGCGGCACCGTGCGTCAGTCCCGCCCGGCCCGCGAGCACAGCTCCGCCCGCTGAGCGGCCGCCGCGACGTGTTCGCGGCGGCTCACCAGGCTCCGCCCCCGTCACCCGCGTCTCGCGTGACGGGGGCGCGGCGCGTCACGGCTGCGGTTCGAGCCGCGCCCACACCGCCGCGTGATCGGTGCCGGGCACCCGCACGACCGACTCCTCGACGCCGGCCCGGCCGCCCGCGACGATGTGGTCGATCTGTACGAACGGCGGCACCTCACCGAGGCCGGGGACGCTCATGGGCCAGGTGCGCACCCACGGCACGCCGTGTCGCGGCGATCGGTCGAATCCGGCCGTGACCGCGCGGAACACGGGGTGCACCGGCCCCGCGTTGAAGTCCCCGGCCACGACCAGCGGCCGGTGCGCGTGGCCCTGGAGCCAGAGCCCCATCTCGTGCTGTTCACGGCGCCAACGCGCCGGGTCGGGTCGCGGCGGCCACGGGTGCGCGGCCCGCACCAGGGTGCCGTCAGCCAGTTGGGCGACCGGCTGGTCGAAGGCGGTGCCGCTGCCGCGTCGCTCACCCCGGGTGGTCACGTCACAGCGGCCGCCCGGGGAGTCGGGACACGTCAGCGGGTGAGCCGAGGCGATGATCGAGCCGCCCGCGTCACTGCCCACGCTGCCCGTGACGTGCGGGAGCAACTCGCTCAGGCCCGCCTCCTGGAGCGCGGCCCAGTGCTGCGGGGTCTCCTCCAAGAGCACGAGTAGATCGACTCGGCGGTGCCGCACCTGCTCGACGATCGTCGTCGGATCGGCCTGGCCGTACTCGGTGTTCAGGCTCAGCACCGACAGGCTCGTCGCGTCGCCGGGCGGCGAGCCGGTGCTGCCGCCGGACTCGACGACCGGCGGCAGCACGGGCCAGAGCATTGCCCCGCCCGCGACGAGACAGGCGAGCGCCGCGGCGCCGAGCCGGGCGATCCCGGCTCGGCGGCGGGCGCTGCGGATCGCCACGGCAGCGACGGCCAGGGCCGTTGCCAGGGCGAACGCGGCGGCCACGAGCACCACACCGCCGATGGGCGCCAGCGCCTGCAGGAGCGGCACCGGACCGGCCAGATCCACGTACGGGAGCGCGGCCAGGGCGGCCAACACGACGGCTGCGCCCACCCCCGCGGCCGTGCTCACTCGTGCCGGGCCTCGCGGGGATGGGGGCGCGCCTCGACCAGCAGCCTGTTCGTTGTCCGACACGACGCAGATTCTTCCCGGCGCCCGACGGCCCTCCGCCGCGGCCCCTCGTCCGACCGTCAGGGAGGCTCTGAGCACGCCTGGGCGGCAGTGCCTTTCGACGGGCACGGCATGTCTGTGCGTTCACCGCCGTATACTCCCCGCTAACTCGCGACAGGTCCGACGTCTCCGGCAGCGGATGCCGCCGAGGAAACCAGGAGGTTCACATGTCGACGCAGATGTGCCGCTGTGGGCATCCGCAGCACGCCCACCGGCATTTCCGCCGCGGCAGCGACTGCTCCCAGTGCGACTGCGTCAGGTTCCGTGGCGGCCCCGCAGCGTTCCTGGCCCGGCTCGCGCGTCGGCGCGCTCACGGCGGACAGGGTCCTCGGCCACAGCTGTGAGCCTGCGCACCCGCCCCCGGACAGCCACGCCCGACCACCGGATCACCGCGGCCTGACCCCGGCCACCCGGCGGTGACTAGCATCGGCGGCGTCGATCGAACGGCGCGCGAGAGGAGCAGACGGTGGGCACCGCGGAGGGCTCGGGCGACGCCGGTGCCTCGCGCGGCATCGGCGGCACCGGCGGCACCGGCGGCACCGGCGTCACGGCGTACCCGGCGAGCTGGCCGGGCTCCGGGCCGTGGGTGG
>JBDIAM010000309.1:0-4381 GCA_039812445.1 Piscicoccus intestinalis
TATGTCGCGGTGACGTCGGGGCCGCCGGTCGGGCAGGCGCTGCGCAACGCGGTGCTGCCGCAGACCGTCGACTTCCTCGTCATCACCACCCTCATCGGCGGCACGGTCGGGGGGTACATCACGTATGCCGGCGCGCACCGGCTCCTCGACTCGGGCATGACCGGCGCCGACAACGCGCCGCATATCGCCCGCAGCTCGGTCATCGGCATCATCCTCACCGGCGTCATGCGGGTGGTGCTGTTCCTGGCGATCCTCGGGGTCGTCGCCGCGGGCGCGAGTCTCGACCCGGCCAACCCCGCCGCGAGCGCCTTCCGCGTCGCCGCCGGTGACGTGGGCCTGCGCATGTTCGGCGTCATACTGTGGGCGGCCGCCATCACCTCGGTCATCGGCGCGTCGTACACGTCGGTCTCGTTCCTCACCCGCAGCTCGACGCCCGAGCGCACCCGCAACCTGCTGACCGTGGGCTTCATCGTCATCGGCACCGTGCTGTACGTCGCGTTGGGCAAGGCGCCGGTCACCCTGCTCATTTTCGCGGGGGCGTTCAACGGCGTCATCCTGCCGCTGGGGTTCACCGTCATCCTGTGGGTCGCCTGGCGGCGGCGCGACCTGCTGCACGGCTACCGCTATCCGGCCTGGCTGCTCGGAGTCGGGGTGCTCGCCTGGGTGCTCACGCTGTGGCTGGGCGCGCAGTCGCTCGGCGGCCTGGCCGCCCTGTGGTCATGACGATGACACCGACGAACGCCGAAGGAGCCGACATGAGCGAGCTGATCGTCGACCTCAACGCCGACCTCGGGGAGTCGTTCGGGCAGTGGCGGCTCGGTGACGACGACGCGATGCTGGCGATCGTCACGAGCGCCAACGTCGCGTGCGGTTTCCACGCCGGTGACCCGCTGACGCTGCGGCGCACGGTCGCGGCCGCGGCGGAACGCGGCGTCACCGTCGGGGCCCAGGTCGCCTATCCCGACCTCATGGGTTTCGGTCGCCGGTTCGTCGACGCCACCGTCGAGGAGCTGAGCGCCGACATCCTCTATCAGATCGGTGCCCTGGAGGCCATGTGCCGGGCGGCCGGCAGCCGGGTCGCGTACGTCAAGCCGCACGGGGCGCTGTACAACACCGCCGTGCACCACGAGCAGCACGCCCAGGCGGTGGTGGAGGCGGTGGCCGCGTACGACCCCGGGCTGCCGATCCTCGGGCTGCCCGGCTCCGCGCTGCTGCGCCGCGCGCAGGAAGCGGGACTCACGGCGGTGCCCGAGGCGTTCGCCGACCGCGGGTACACCCCGGCGGGCACCCTCGTCTCGCGGCGCGAACCGGGCGCCCTGCTGCACGACCCCACGCAGGTCGCGGCGCGGATGGTGCGGCTGGTCATCGACGGGGTCATCGCGGCCGCAGACGGCACCGACGTGGCCGTGCGGGCCCGCTCCATCTGCACCCACGGAGACAGTCCCGGCGCCGTCGACATGGCCCGCGCGGTGCGGGCGGCCCTGATCGACGCGGGCGTCACCGTTCGTTCGTTCGTCTGAGGAGGAGAGCACATGGAGGCACGCCTGCTGCCGTGCGGGGAGCGCGCGGTGCTCGTCGAGGTGAGTGACCTCGACGCGGTCCTCGCCCTGCATGCGGCGGTCAGCGCACGCGTCGCGCAGGAGGGGCCACCCGATACCTCACCGGGCTCGGCGACCGAACTCCCCGGCGACCGATCCGTCTCCGGGCGGGGCCAGGCGCACGGCGTCGACCCGGGTTCCGCCGTGGGTGTGAGTCTGGACGACCGGCGTGCCGACGGGCCGCTGCCGGACGACCTGTCCGGTGACGACATCGACGACTTCGTCGTCAGCGCCGACATGGCGAGCCTGGAGCGCGAGGAACTCGGCTGGCACGCCGCCTCGCACGACGCCGACGTCGGGGGCGACGGCGCGGGCGACGGCGCTGACGCGGTGGGCTGGTTGTGGGGCCAGGTGCTCGACCTCGTGCCGGCGGCCCGCACCCTGCTCGTCACCGTGGAGACGGCGGCGGTCCTGCCGCGGTTGCGCAGCGAACTGGAGGCGCTCGCCGAGACCCTGGCGCCCGAACCGCCCGCGACCGGTGACGACCGGACGGTCACGATCCCGGTCGCCTATGACGGCCCGGACCTCGCGGAGGTCGCGTCGCTGATCGGCCTGTCGGAGCAGGAGGTCGTCGAGGCGCACACCGGCACGCCGTGGCGGGTCGGCTTCGGAGGGTTCGCCCCCGGGTTCGCCTACCTCGTCGACGGCGACCCCCGTCTCGACGTGGCCCGCCGCGGTGAACCCCGCACCAAGGTCCCGCCCGGCGCGGTCGGGCTCGCCGGAACCTTCAGCGGGGTCTATCCGCGCAGTTCGCCCGGTGGCTGGCAGCTCATCGGGCGCACCGACGCCGTGCTGTGGGACGAACAGCGCGACCCGCCCGCCTTGCTGCGACCGGGATGGTCCGTGCGGTTCGAGGCGGTCGACCCTGAGGACATGGTCGACGCGGTCGACACCGACGACATGGTCGACGCGGTCGACACCGACGACGCGGACGACATCGACCACGCGGACGACACCGACGACGCGGACGACGACACCGACCGCGCGGACGAGGCCGGGAGCACCGGCGCCGACGAGGTCGGAGGGGCCCGATGAGCGGGCTGCACGTGCGGCGCACCGGGGCGCTGACCCTCGTGCAGGATCTGGGCCGTCCGGGGCTGGCGGCGCAGGGCGTGAGCCGGTCGGGCGCCGCCGACATGAGCTCCTACCTGCTCGGCGGACGCGTGCTCGGGCACGACTTCGACAACGATCACCCCGGGGTCGGCGCGTGTGGCCCGGCTGCGTTGGAGGTGCTGCTCGGGGGCTTCGAGGCGCGCGCGGACGGAGACCTCACGGTGGCGATCACCGGGGCGCCCGCGCCGGCGTTCATCGACGGTCGCAGGGTGCACGCCAACGGCCCGGTGCGGCTGCACGACGGCCAGGTGCTGCGGCTCGGCCGGCCCGCGACCGGGCTGCGGACCTACGTGTCGGTGCGCGGCGGTTTCGACGTGGAGCCGGTGCTCGGTTCGCGCTCCCGCGACACGCTGGCGGGCATCGGTCCGGAGGTCACCGACGGCAGCTATCTACCGGTCGGGCGCGCCCCGTCCGACCCGCAGCCGGTCGTCGACCAGGTCGCGGTCGTCCTGCCGCATCCCGAGGTGCTCGAGCTCGAGGTGGCCCCGGGCCCGCGGGGCGCCTGGCTCGCCGACCTGCCGAGTCTGAACATGGCCACCTGGGAGGTGTCCGAGCGCAGCGACCGGGTCGGGGTGCGGTTGCACGGGGAGCCGCTGGAACGGACTCCCGAGCTGGTCGGGGTGGAACTGCCCAGCGAGGGCGTGGTGCGCGGGGCGGTGCAGGTGCCGGCCGGGGGTCAGCCGGTGCTGTTCCTCGCCGACCACCCGGTGACCGGCGGCTATCCGGTGGTCGGGGTGCTCACCGCGGCGGCCGTCGACCTCGCGGCGCAGGCGGTGCCCGGCCAGCGGGTCCGGCTCCATCTGCCGGACACGACGGCCTACTGGTGAGCCGGAGCGGAGCGGGTGCGCAGATGAGTGGAACGACGACGGGTGGCCCGGCGGCAGCCGGAAAGGGTGCCGTGACGCCCGAGCAGGCGCGGGCGCGGTTCGCCGCGGGTCTGGTCACCCAGACGTCCGGGTGGTGCCCCGGGTGGACCCAGGCGAACGTCATCGCGCTGCCCCGGGACCTCGCGTTCGACTTCCTGCTGTTCGCCCAGCGCAATCCGAAGCCGTGCCCGGTGCTCGACGTCTTCGAGCCCGGTGAGGTGGGCGGGGCGTTGCTCGACGGTGACATCCGCACCGACGTGCCCGCCTACCGGGTGTACGAGCGAGGTGTGCTCGTCGAGGAGTGCGCCGATGTGCGGCATCGCTGGCGTGACGACCTCGTGACGTTCCTGCTCGGGTGCAGCTTCACGTTCGAACACGCGCTGCGGGAGGCGGGGGTGCCGGTGCGGCACATCGACGCCGGCCGCAACGTCGCGATGTACACGACCGACCGGCCGTGCCGGCCCACCGCGCGGTTGGCGGGGCCGCTGGTGGTGTCGATGCGTCCGGTGCCGGCCGATCGCGTGGCCGACGCGGTGCGCATCACGGCCCGCTACCCCGGCGTGCACGGGGCCCCGGTGCACGTCGGTGATCCGGCGGCGCTCGGCATCGGGGATCTCTCCCGGCCGGATTTCGGCGACCCACCGGACGTCCGCGACGGCGACGTGCCCGTGTTCTGGGGCTGTGGCGTCACGCCCCAGGCGATGGTCATGGCCACGCGCCCGGAGCTGGCGATCAGTCACTCGCCCGGCCACATGCTGATCACCGACCGCCGCGACGCCGACTACCTCGTGCCGTAGGCGCGGC
>JBDIAM010000310.1:0-4381 GCA_039812445.1 Piscicoccus intestinalis
CGTGAGGCCTGGAGGGCGGCGCCATGACACTCCTTGAATCGCTGGCAAGGTGAGGCAAGCCTAACCTTAGATCGCCGTCGATGGGAAGCGTCGGAGCGGATTGCTTCGGCCGGGTCAGGCCGCGGCCCCCGACGTCCAGTGCGCCGGGGCTCGCAGGTGCGCGGGCACCCGAGTGCGCTCGTCGCCGACCGCGGCGTTGAGCTGCGGCTGGGTGAGGAACAGCGCCTGCGACAGGTCCGCGCCGCGCACGTCGGCGTCGCGCAGATCGGCGCCGAGCAGGTCCGTGCGGGTCAGGCGCGCCGACCGCAGATCGGCCGCGATGAGCAGGCTGCCGCGCAGGTCGGCGTCCGTGAGGTCGCGGCCCCGCCACCGCCTCCCGGAATGGTCGGCCGGCGCGTGGGCCGGGCCGTTGGTGGTCGAGCCCCGCAGGTGCGCGCTCACCTCCCGCAGCACCCGCCCGACGCGCTCGCGCAGGGCGCCGACGGCCGCCGCCGTCAGGTCGAGGGAGTCGGCGAGTTCGCTTGCCTGCGCGTCGAGTTCGGCGACGTCTCGGCGCAGCCGCGCGGGAAGTCCGGCGCGCGGCAGGGTGCGCAGGTGAAACCGCGCCTCCTGCAGCGGCCGCAGCGTGAGGAACGTCTCGAACTGGGCGACGGCCTGCGGCGAGTCCGCCGTCTCGGGGCGTGTCGGGTCGCCCCAGGCGCGGCCGGCGAATCGTGAGGTGGCCTTCGGCCCGGCTCCGAAGCACTCGAACTCCGTGCAGCCCGGCCACCCGTCGGCGCGCAGCCGGGCGTGGATCCGACAGCCGAAGTCGCTGCCCAGATGGCGGCACGGCCGGCCGGCCGGTTTGTCGGCGGCGAACTCGCGCGAGCGGCGGTACGGCAGCGCCGTGCAGCACAGCCCCGTGCAGCGGGCGCAGTCCGAGGCGAACTCGGCGAGGCCCGGCCGGGCGTGGTCCGCGGCCTGCGGCCGGTGTTCGTCGCGCGTCGGCATCGCCGCCAACCTAGCCGCCCGCCGGTCGTGCCCGCACCTGGCGGCACTGGCGCGGCTGACAGACTGGCGCCGTGCCCAGTTCCCCGCCGCAAGCCGACCCGGCGCCCCGCGACGGCCGCCTCCCGCGCGAGGCGCTGGAGGAACTCGGTGCCGGGCCGTTCGGGATCTACCTGCACGTGCCGTTCTGCCGGGTGCGCTGCGGCTACTGCGACTTCAACACGTACACGCCCGCCGAGCTCGCCGACCCGCGCGATCGGCTCGTCGCGCGCCCGGGTACGACGACCGCGGACGTCGACGCCTGGCTGACCGCCGAACTCGACCTCGCCCGAAGGGTGCTCGGCGATTACGCCCCCCGCGTGGAGACGGTCTTCATCGGCGGCGGCACCCCGACCATGCTCACCGCCACGCAGCTCGGGGGCCTCGTGCGCGGGGTCCGGGAGCGCTTCGGGCTCGCCGGCGACGCGGAGGTGACGACCGAGGCCAACCCCGACACCGTCGACGCCGACTACCTGCGCGCCCTGGCCCGGGCCGGGTTCACGCGGGTCAGCCTCGGGATGCAGTCGAGCGTGCCGCACGTGCTGCGCACCCTCGACCGCACGCACCGCCCGGCCAACGTCAAGCGCGCGGTCGACGGTGCGCGCGCCGCGGGCCTGGCCGTCAGCCTCGACCTCATCTACGGCACGCCGGGGGAGTCTCTGTCCGACTGGCGCACGTCGCTGCGCGCGGCGACCGCGCTGTGCCCGGACCACCTGTCGGCCTACGCCCTGGTCGTCGAGGCGGGCACCAAGCTGGCCGGGCGGGTGCGCCGCGGCGAGGTACCGGCTCCGGACGACGATGACGAGGCCGACAAGTACGAGCTGGCGCAGGAGGTGCTCGCCGCCGCCGGGTACGGCTGGTACGAGGTGAGCAACTGGGCGCGGTCGCCGGCGCAGGCGTGCCGGCACAACCTCGGCTACTGGCGCGGCGGGCACTGGTGGGGCGTGGGCCCCGGCGCGCACAGCCACGTCGGGGGCGTGCGCTGGTGGAACGTGCGGCATCCTGCCCGGTACGCCGCGGCGCTCGCCGACGGCGGCTCCCCCGGCGAGGGCCGGGAGACGCTCGACGCGCAGCAGCGCTACGAGGAACGCGTCATGCTCGGCGTCCGCCTGGCCGAGGGCCTGCCGCTGGATGACCTGCGCGACACCGGGCGGGAGGCGGTGCCGGGGCTGCTCGCCGACGGGCTCCTGGAGCCGGGGCCGGCCGCTGGTGGGCAGGCCGTGCTGACCCTGCGCGGCCGGCTGCTCGCGGACACCGTGCTGCGCCGCCTCCTCGGAGTCTGACGCCGCCCGCCCTCATCGATGCATCCTGCGACGAGTGGGGCGTGGACCCATGCCTTATCGTCATGGGTATGGATGTGCAGGAACTCCGCTGGTTCCAGCAGGTCGCGGACGGCGTGACCCTCACCGAGATCAGCGACCTCGAGCAGGTCTCCCAGCCCGGGGTCTCGCGGGCGCTGGCGCGGCTCGAACGCGAGGTCGGCGCACCCCTGTTGCGCCGCTCGGGCCGGGTGCTGCGGCTCACCCACGCGGGCGTCGTCTTCAAGCGCCACGTCGACCGGGTCGTGCACAGCCTCGACGACGGCCTCGCCGCCGTGCAGCAGCTCATCGACCCGGAGACGGGGCTGGTCACCGTGGCCTTCGAGCGGCACCTCGGCACGTGGCTCGTGCCCGACCTCGTCGGCACGTTCGGGCGGCTGCACCCCGAGGTGCGCTTCGACCTGCACACCAAGGGCGACGAATCCGTGCTGGAGATCGGGCCCGGCAGCGATGTCGACCTCGAGCTGTCGACCCTGCACACCCCCGCCGCCGACGTGGATCGCTCGCAGCTGACCGATGAGCCGCTGCGGCTCATCGTGCCGCCCGATCACCGCCTCGCGGGAGCGCCCGCCACGTCGCTCGCCGAGGTCGCGGAGGACCCGTTCGTCATGATCCGGCCCTCCTCGCTGCTCCGAAAGGCCAGCGAAGACCTCTGTCGCGGAGCCGGTTTCGTGCCCGACGTGACGCTCGTGGCCGACGACGTGCCGACGATGCGCGGGTACGTCGCCGCCGGCCTGGGCGTGGCGGTCGTGCCCGCCCTGCGGGAGACCACCGCCGAGCCGCTCGTCGGGCGGCTGCATCACCTCGACCTCACCGACGGCGCGGCGCACCGCGTCATCGACCTCGCGTGGTCGACGGCCCGGCGCATGCTGCCCTCGGCGGAGCTGTTCCGCGACTTCGTGCTCGACCGGGCCCGGGCCGACGCCCTGCCGCGGGCCCTGTCGCCGGGCTGAGGCGGCGCTGAGGCGATGCTGAGGGGAGCCGAGGCGGGCCGAGGCGAGCTGAATGCGCCCTCGTGAGTGGGTCGGTCAGGCCTCGGGCCGGTTGCGGTGGCCGCCGGCGTCGAGGTGGTGGCCCTCGGCGGCCAGCCAGGCCGTCGGGGCCAGCCCGGTCGAGGCGCGGAAGTCGGCGTCCAGATGGGCGTGGTCGGCGTAGCCGCAGGCGGCCGCGGTGCCGGCCAGTGACGCGTCGGAGCCGGCGACGATGCGCTCGAGCGCGTGGTCGAAGCGGGCCAGCCGGCACGCGGTCTTCGGGCCGATCCCCAGCTCCGCACGCATCAGTGTGCGTAACTGGCGTTCGCTGAGCAGCACGTGGCGCGCGACCTCACCGACGCGGCAGTCGCCCCGGCGCGCCGTGATGAGCCGCCAGGCCCGCGCCACCTCCGGGCGGATGGCGGCGTCCGCATCGGACCGGGAGTCGGCGGGCGCCTCGGACCCTGCGCGCCCGAGGCTCCAGCGCCGCAGGATCTCGGCGCGGCGCGCCGAGCGCTGCGGCGCGGGCAGGTCCACGGTCTCACCGAGGCGCTCCAGCAGCTCCCGCAGCGCGGGGCCGAGCACCGTCTCCGGCTCCTCGCCGTGCAGGGGCAGGGCCGCGGCGGGCATGCCCAGCAGGGACCGCACCCGCAGCGGGTCCAGCGAGAGCTGCAGGCCGTCCTGGTGCCGCGGCAACGTCAGGCGCACGGCGCCGGAGTGCAGGCCGGCGACGCAGCTGACCATGAGCCGCTCGGCCTGCCGGGTCGGTCCGGAATCCTCGTCGAGCGCTCCGGTAGGGGGACCGGTGCGCAGGCCGATGGGCTCGGCGAGTCCGAGGATGAGCGTGAGCCGGGGTGCCGGCATGCCCAGGTGCGGCTCGGCCTCGGCGCTGCGGGTGCGGTAGGAGGTGGCCGATGCCACGCCGAGTTCGCCCATGCCGCGCCAGCGCAGCCGGGCGATCGTCGTCTCCGGGATGTGCCGGCCCGACCGGCCCGACCGGCCCGACCGGCCCGACCGGCCCGACCCGCCCGAGCGGCCCGCGTCGACCGTGCCCTCCGTGCCCTC
>JBDIAM010000311.1:0-4353 GCA_039812445.1 Piscicoccus intestinalis
GAACTCGCCGAGGCGGTGGGGGAGACGATCGTCGTGACCATCCTCGACGGCGACGCCGTGCTGAGCATCGATCAGGTGACCGGCCCCGCCCCCATCAGCGCCATCAACTGGATCGGCCAGCGCTCCCCGCTGCACGCCACGTCCTCGGGAAAGCTGTTCCTCGCCGAGGAATCGCCGGAGTCCGTCGCGCGCCTCCTGCCGACCCTCGCCCGCTACACCGACCGCACCATCATCGACCCGCAGGCGCTGGCCACCGAGCTCGCCGCCGTGCGCGACCAGGGCTTCGCCGTCGTGCACGGGGAGCGCGAGCCCGGCTTGTCCGCCGTCTCCGTGCCCGTCCGTGACCTCGAGGGGCGCATGCTCGTCGCGCTCACCGTCTCCGGGCCCAGCACGCGGATCACCGCGCAGGCCGTACCCACCCTCGTCGCCCACGCCCGGGCAGCGGCCGCACGCCTCTCGGAACGCAACGGTCACCCCAAACGCGGCTGATCGCGCACTCCGACGCCCGAACCCTTGACAGGTTGCTTCGGCGACTGGTTCCGTTATCCATGAGAACCGTATCGTGAATGGAACCGCGATACGAAACGGCCGCTCGATGACATCGTCAGCGAAGACGATGACGGCGGCCTCCGCAACGCCCCGTCCCGAGGAGCCAGCGCATGGGACTGCCCGACCTCGACCCTCTGCTTCAGCCCTTCCGCCTGCGTCACCTCACGCTGCGCAACCGGATCGTCAGCACCTCCCACGAGCCGGCGTTTGGTGAGGACGGCATGCCGAAGGACCGCTACCGCCTCTACCACCGCGAAAAAGCCCGCGGGGGAGTCGGATTGACGATGATGGGCGGCTCGGCCGTCGTCGCCCCCGACAGCCCGCCCGCGTTCGGCAACCTCCTGCTGTACAAGGACGAGATCGTCCCGTGGCTGCGCGCGATCGCCGACGACGTGCACGAGGCCGGTGCCGGCCTCATGTGCCAGGTCACCCACCTCGGTCGGCGCAGTTCCAGCTACACGGGCGATTGGCTCCCGATGGTCTCGGCCTCCCCGGTGCGCGAGCCCGCCCACCGCGCCTTCCCCAAGGCCGCCGAGGACTGGGACCTCGACCGCATCGTCGACGACTACGTCTCCGCCGCGCAGCGCTGCCGCGAGGCCGGGCTCGACGGCATCGAGCTATACCTCGCCGGGCACCTGCTCGACAGCTTCCTCTCCCCGCGCACCAACCGCCGCGACGACGAACTCGGCGGCGACCTGGCCCACCGGCTCGCCTTTCCCCGGCGGGTCGTCACTGCGGTGCGGCAGGCCGTCGGGCCGGAGTTCATCGTCGGCATCCGCATGATGGTCGAGGACGACCGCCCCGGCGCTCTGCCTCGCGACGACGGCATGACCGCCCTGCGCGCGTTCATCGACGACGGCGTCGACTTCCTCTCGACGATCAAGGGATCCATCGAGAGCGACCACACGCTCGCCCAGGTGATTCCGTCGATGGGGCAGCCGTCGGCGCCGTTCCTCGACTGGTCGGGCGCCATCAAGAACGAGATCGACATCCCCGTCATGCACGCCTCGCGCATCGCCGACGTCGCCACCGCCCGCCACGCCGTGCGCGAGGGCCTGCTCGACCTCGTCGGCATGACCCGCGCCCAGCTCGCCGACCCCTACCTCGTCAGCAAGATCGCCCGCGGCGAGGAAGACCGCATCCGCCCGTGCGTCGGCGCCAACTACTGCCTCGACGCGATCTACGCCTCCGGCGACGCCAAGTGCGTGCACAACCCCGCCACCGGACGCGAGGCGCAGCTGCCGCACGAGATCGAGCCCGACACCGGTCCCGCCAAGCGCGCCGTCGTCATCGGAGCCGGTCCGGCCGGCCTCGAAGCCGCCCGCGTGCTCGGCGCCCGCGGCCACCACGTCACCCTCCTCGAGGCCGCCGACGCCCCCGGCGGGCAGCTGCGCATGCTGCAGGGCTCTCGGCACCGGCGCGACCTGCTCGGCATCGTCGACTGGCGGGTCGCCGAGGCCCGGCATCACGGCGTCGACATCAAGCTCGGCCACTACGCCGAGGCCGACGACGTGCTCGCCATGCACCCCGACGTGGTGTTCGTCGCCACCGGCGGCATGCCGAACTCCGACGTGCCCGCCGAGGGGACGAGCCTCGTGCGGGACACCTGGGACCTGCTCGACGGCAGCCTCAAGCCGAGCGGCGACGTGCTGTTCTTCGATGACCACGGCGGCCACCAGGCGCTCGACGCCGTCGAGGCGCTGCTCGAACGCGGCTGCCGCGTCGAATACGTGACCCCGGAGCGCACGATCGGCGTCGACGTCGGCTCGATGAACTCGCCGGCCTACCTGCGGCTGTTCGCCGAGCACGACGTGCGCCTGAGCATGCCGTACTACCTGCGGGCCGTGCGCAAGAGCCCGAACGGGCGGCTCGAGGCGACGCTGTGGAGCGAGTACGCCGACCGCGAGATCACGCGCGAGGTCGACCACGTCATCGTCGACCACGGCACGCTGCCGGTGGACGACCTCTACACCGAGCTCGTCGCCGGTTCGATCAACGGCGGCGCCGTCGACCACGACGCGCTCATCGCCGGGCGGCCCCAGGAGCTCGTCCGCAATCCCGACGGCGCCTACCGGCTCTACCGCATCGGCGACGCCGTCACGAGCCGCAACATCCACGCCGCGATCTACGACGCCCTGCGCCTGGCGCTCGTCGTCTGAGGCGGGACGTCCGTGACCGACCCACTGCGGAGCGGCCGCGCCGCTATGGAATATTGCACCCCGTGGGTGCGGGGCCCGCGGCCTCGCCTGCGGCGAACCGAGAGCGAGCGAGCATGCGCGTAGTCATCGTCGGCGCCGGCATGATCGGGGCCTGCACGGCCCTGGCGCTGGTCCGGGCCGGCTGCGAGGTCGAGGTGCTCGACCGGCTCCAGGTGGGGGCGGGTACGACGAGTCGCGGCGAGGGCAACGTGCTCGTCTCCGACAAGGGGCCCGGGCCCGAGCTCGACCTCGCCCTCGTGAGTCGCCGCCTCTGGGGCGATCTTGCGCTGGAGATCGGCGCCGACGCACTGGAATTCGAGGCCAAGGGCGGCGTCGTGGTCACCCCCGACCCCGCCTCCCTGCCGGCGCTGCGGGAGTTCGCCGACGGCCAGGCCGCCGCGGGCGTGGACGCCCAGACCGTCGACGACGTGCACGAGCTCGAGCCGCACCTCGCGCCGGACCTCGACGTCGGCATCTGGTACCCCCAGGACGCCCAGGTGCAGCCGGTGCTCGCGGCGCACGCGATCCTGCGGCGCGCCTGCGCCCTCGGGGCCCGCTACCGGCCCGGCACCACCGTCGTCGGCGCCGTGGACCGCGGCGGCCGGATCACCGGGGTGCGCACCGACGCCGGGGTCGTCGCGGCCGACGCCGTCGTCAACGCCGCCGGCACGTGGGGCGGAGCGGTCTCGGAGTCGCTCGGAGCGCCGGTGCCGGTGCTGCCGCGCCGCGGGTTCGTGCTCGTCACCGAGCCGCTGCCGCTGTGGGTGCGGCACAAGGTCTACACCGCCGACTACGTGACGAACGTCGCCGCCTCCACCGAGGGCCTGGAGACCTCCTGCGTCGTCGAGAGCACCCGCGGCGGCACGATCCTCATCGGCGCCAGCCGCGAGCGCGTCGGCTACGACACGACGATGCTGCCCAGCACCCCCGCGCGCCTGGCCGCCCAGGCCGTCTCCCTCTTCCCGCGGCTCGCCGACGCCTCGCTGCTGCGCGTCTACCGGGGCTTTCGCCCGTACTGCCCCGACCACCTGCCGGTCATCGGCCCCGACGACCGGGTGCCCGGCCTCATCCACGCCTGCGGCCACGAGGGAGCCGGGATCGGGCTCGCCCCCGCCACCGCCGAGCTCGTCGCCGGGCACCTGCTCGGCGGCGATGTCGACGCGGCCGCCGGCGGAGACGCCGGCGCCTTTCTGCCCGGCCGGTTCGCGACCGACACCGCGAAGGAGACGTGATGACCGAGTTCACCTTCGACGGACGGCCGGTGCCGTTCCGGCCCGGCCAGACCGTCGGCGCGGCCCTCGTCGCCGACGGCCGCCTTTCGTGGCGCAGCACCCGCCGCCACGGCGCCCCGCGCGGCATCTTCTGCGGCATCGGCGTCTGCTTCGACTGCCTCGTCACCGTCGACGGCCGCCCCAACGAACGCGCCTGCCTCGTGCCGGCAACCGACGGCCTGCGCGTGAGCACCCAGGAGGGCACCGGACATGACGACTGAGCACGCCGACCTCCTCGTCATCGGAGCCGGTCCGGCCGGCCTCGCCGCCGCCGTCACCGCCGCCCTCGGCGGCCTGCGCGTCACGCTGCTCGACGCGGGCCCCGGCCTCGGCGG
>JBDIAM010000312.1:0-4344 GCA_039812445.1 Piscicoccus intestinalis
AGGCCATCCCCACCGCCGTCGAGGCCGGCTACCGGCTCATCGACACCGCCTCGCGCTACTACAACGAGGAGGCGGTCGGGAAGGCCATCGCCGAGCTCGACGTCCCCCGCGAGGAGCTGTTCGTCACGACCAAGTTGTGGTTCAAGGACCACGGGCGTACCAAGACGAAGGACGCGCTCAAGGTGTCCCTCGCCAAGCTCGGCCTCGACTACCTCGACCTCTGGCTCATCCACCAGCCCTTCAACGACTACTACGCCGCCTGGGAGGCCATGGCGGAGCTGACGGAGGAGGGCCTGGTCAAGGCCATCGGCGTGTCGAACTTCTACCCCGACCGCTACCTCGACCTGGTGCTGCACACCGGGGTCGTCCCGGCTGTCAACCAGCGCGAGACGCACCCGTGGAACCAGCAGCTCGCGATGCAGGAACTGATGGCCGAGCACGGCACCGTGCTGCAGGCCTGGGGGCCGCTCGGTCAGGGCAACACCGCCATCCGCGAGGAGCCAGCGCTGGTCGCGATCGCGCAGGCGCACGGCGTCAGCGTGCCGCAGGTAATCCTCCGCTGGATCGTCCAGCGCGGGGCCAGTTTCGTCGCCAAGAGCGCCCACGCCGAGCGGCTGAGCGCCAACCTCGACATCTTCGGGTTCGCGCTCACGGACGACGAGATGGCCGCGGTCGCCGCGCTCGACAAACAGCAGCCCAACGCCGGGTTCACCCACCAGGACCCGCGCATGCTCCAGCGGCTGCTGCAGCTCGACTGATCGGGCTCCGTCGTACGGCGTGGCCCCGGATCATGACGATCCCGGGCCCGCGCCGCGGCGCGCCCTATTGGGCCGCCGAACCCGGTGCGAATCGTTGTCGCCTGGGCGGAGTTCGGGTGTCTCGTCCGCGTTCCGCAAGGCCAGCCGTGGGGTGGTCGGTTCGACGCTGGCCGCCACCACGTCCCACCCATCCGTCACATTTCCTGCGTTCATCCGCTCATTTGTCCCACTTTCCCACCAGCTCGCCTATTGCCCGTTTTCGGAGGTGCACGCCAAGCGCACCGTTGGACGATCACGAAATCCCCAAAGTCCGCCTCGCGGCTACTTCGCGATCTGAGGAATTTCGTGACCGTCGACGGGGTGCAGGCTCCGTGAGGACGTCAGGGGGTGTTCTGCGTCTTCGAGGGGTTCGGGAGGGGGATCATCAGCGGCTGGCCGGGTGGTGTGCATCCGGTGGCGCAGCACCGGCCGGGTTGACGGTTCCTGGTGATCGAGCGTCCCGACGAGTGCTCGGCTGCTGCCAGTCCGCGATCGAGCAGCCGTTCGACGAGTTCGACCTTGGAACCGACGGGGTAGTTGCGCCAGATCTCCTGCTTCATGGCGGCCGGGGAGCCTCCCCCGTGCAGGCTGATCACGGAGTACCAGCCGCCTTGATAGGACGCCGTCAGATCCTCCAGGAAGCGTGCCACCTGGATGCGCTGCTCATATGGCACGTCCGGGTTGGCCTGGAGCACCTCGGACAGGCGCGCCGCTGTCGCAGGGTTGTGGTCCTCGTCAGGTCCCGGCAGAGCGACGATGAGGCCGCCGGACACCTGGTGGGCGAGGCGGTGCATGTCGTAGATCTGCGTGGACAGCAGCAACTTGCCGATGTTGGAGAACACCGGATCGGGCATGAACGACCCGGAATGCTCGTCCTGCGTGGCGTAGACGCTGGCTGCGACCCCGCAGGCGTAGAACCCCTCGGTGATGGTGATGAGTTCGACCATGGGGTCGCGGAGTGCCGCCTTCCGGTCGGGATCGAGGCCGTTGGCCTCGCACATGAGTGTCCCTGCGCCGATGAGCAGGTCGCCGAAACCGGCGCGCGCGGCGATGCAGCTGTGCCGGTGGTGGGTGGCGTAGCTGTACGTCAGGACGTGGCTGAGTTCCCACTCGCCGTCGAGGAAGACCCGCTCCCAGGGAACGAACACGTCGTCGAAAAGAACGACGGCGGTCGACTGGCCGTACCGTCGCGAGAACAGCGGGTCACCGTGTTCGGGCCGCTCCCCGGGCCGACCTGCCGGCCGCGCCACGATTGTCACGCCTTCCGCGTCGACCGGAACCGCGCAGCACACGGCGAAGTCGGCGTCGTCGGCGCCCATGTTGCGGCTCGGCATGACGAGGAGTTCGTGCATGTAGGGCGCGCCCGTCACGATGGCCTTCGCGCCGCTGATACGGATCCCGCGGGCGTCGCGGCTCACGACATGGACGTAGGCGTCTGCCCGGTTCTGCTGATGCGGTTTGAGGCTGCGGTCACCCTTGGCGTCGGTCATCGCCACCCCGAGGGCCAGGTCTCTGTCCTGGACGTCGGCAAGGTATGCGGCGAACCGTTCCCGCTGTTCACGGCCACCGCGGGCGTCGTCGATGTGTGCGACCGCCTGATGGATGCCGTTGAGGGCGTCGTGGGCCAGATACCGCTGGGCGCATCCGGTCTCTTGGCAGAGGTGGCGGACGGCTTCGAGCTTGTTGAGCAGGTCGGAGGGGTCGGCGTCGATATGCAGCATCCGGTCGACGATCCTGTTGCGGTCGCGGGCCACGGCCAGGGCGATGGGCTCGAGTTCGGGACGCAGGGCGTAGTCGTACGTGTACGCCAATGCGTTCACGCCCGGTCGCAGCATCGGCTCGTCGGCAACGTTGTCGATCCGGCATCCGTCGACATAGACGACGGGATTCAGCCCGCGCAGGGACTCGCGGAAGTCGTCTCCGCTCATCAATGGTGCGCGGGTGTTCGCCTCGGGGTGTGTGGTGTCGTGCGGCAAGACAACTCCTCAGGTGCAGAGCGGGCTCGGAGCCAGGCGGGCCGAGAAGGGCTGAACTGCCAGGGCCGTTGAGCGAGGTTCATTCTTCTGAACAGTGTTCAGAAGGTAGCATCATCGTCCAGTTCCTGGGTAGAGGGAGTGCCATGTCCGACGACGCACGCGCCGAGCGCCTGGCCGCCGTGAACGAAGCCAAGCGCGCCCACATCCTCGGATCAGCGCTGCGGGTGTTCGCGCGCGACGGCCTGCAGAAGGCGAGCATCCGCGCGATCGCGAACGAGGCCGGGTACGCCCCCGGGGCGATCTATGGGTACTTCTCGACGAAGGACGACATCTACGCCGCCGCCCTCGAGGAGTCCCTGACACGGTTGCGCGCCGCAACCGAGGCGACGGCCACCTTGCCTGGTGAAGGTGGGCCGGCGATGCGGTACCAGGCCGCCTCCCTGGCGTTCTACGACTTCTACGACGCCAACCCGCAGGACCTCGACATGGGTTTCTACCTGTTCTCCGGCGGCATGGCCCCCCGAGGGCTCACCGACAGCCACATCAACCGCCGGCTCAATGCCGCCCTTATCGCCGCACTGGCCCCGATCCGTGAAGCGGCAGAGGAGGTTTTCGGGGCCGATGCCTCCGCGCGCGTCGCTGCGGACACGTTCGCTCACGCGTCAGGCTTGCTCCTGCTGCGCCACACTCGCCGACTCGACCTCTTCGAACTGGACGCCCGCGACCTCATGAAGCGTTACCTGCATACCCAGCTCGCGACGACTTGAGCCTTGCGGCCCGGCGCCTTCGCGGAGCTGGTCATCAACGCCAGCAACGGTGCGAGCAGCCTGGCAGCCCTGCAGGCGTGGGGTCCGCTGAGACAAGGCAACACCGCGATCCGTGAGGAGCCGGCCATCGTCGCCATCGCCCAGGCCTACGGCGTCACGGTTCCGCAGGTCATCGTGTGCTGGATCGATCGTCCAGCGACGCGCCACGCTCGTCGCAAAGAGCACCCACGCCGAGCCGCTGCGCGCCAACATCGACGTCTACGACTTCGCGCTCGCCGACGACGAGATGGCCGCCATCAGCGCTCTCGACAAGAAGCAGCCCAACGCCGGGTTCACCCACCGGGACCCCCCACATGCTGAAGCTCCTTCAGCGGTTCGACTGAGCGGCACGACAGAGGCGGGCCCCGGAACCTTGAACTGCCCGGGGCTCGTCGCGCCCAGGTGCCGGAGCGTGCTCATCGGCATGACACCGCGACCACGCGCGGCCGCGCCATGAGCGGACGTTCGCAGCCGGGGTGGGCCCGGGCTTGGTCGCGACACTGCGGCCTGGCTCGCCTCCCTCCGGCGTCTCATTTCTCACGCCAACGGGGCCGTTTGTCTCACTTGTCCCACGCAACTCGCGAGAGTCTCACTTTGACGCGTTGCGGACACCACTGCTCGCCACGTGAGTCACGCCGTGTTGCGCAGGTACTTTCCGAAGTGCGGAACGGTGAACGCGATGCGGCCGCGTTCGCCGGAGTAGATCAGGCCCTTCTTCAACAGCCCGTCCCGCGCGGGAGACAGCGACTGCGGCTTGCGGTTCAG
>JBDIAM010000313.1:0-4340 GCA_039812445.1 Piscicoccus intestinalis
ACGGGCACCCGAACCCACCGATCGACGTCGTGAAGATCGCCCACCACGGCTCCGCGAACACCGATCGCGGGCTCGTCGAGCTCGCCGCCGCCCCGGTCGCGATCGTCAGCGTCGGCGCCGACAACGACTACGGCCACCCGGCGCCCCGCACCATCGACCTGTACGCCCGGGCCGGCGCCACCGTGCTGCGCACCGACCGCGACGGCGACATCCTCCTCGTCCCCGACACAGCCCGCGCAGCCGACGGCGGCTCCGGCGCGCTGCGGGTCGTGCGCACCCGCGGCTGACCTCTTCGCCCTTCGAGGGAAACGGCTCAGATCAGCAGGGCCGGTAGGGAATCCACGTGCTCGGGCATGGGGTGACGACGGTGTCCCTCGTGGCCGTCGAACCCGGTCCGCAGTACGTCGGGCGTTGTGTCATCGGCACGGCACATCCCGCCGTTCGCGTCGACCGCGCGCGAACTCGCGCAGAGGGCGTCGAGGGTTGCCGCGACGGCGGGCACGCGCTGCAGATCGGGGGTCGTCACCGCGTACACCGTGCGACGCGAGGCGGGCTCGATCGGCACCGTCACGACGTCGGGGTGGCGGGTGTTGCGCATGATGAGGCCAGGCACGAGCGCGATGCCGAGACCGTTCGCGACGAACGACATGACGGTGACGTAGTCCTCGGTCTCGAACCCGACTCGCGGCACGAACCCGGCGTTCGAGCACACCTGCAGGAGGTGCCCGCGACAGCGCGGACACCCGGCGATCCAGTCCTCGTCGGCGAGATCCTCGATGCGGACGACCGGGTCATTCGCGCGCGGGTGACCCGTCGGCAGGGCGAGGTGCACCTCGTCCTCCATGAGGGGGTAGGTGACGAACGAATCCAGGGATTCCTCACCGCGGGCCAGGTCGGTGCCCTCGTACGAGAACGCGACCGCGATGTCACAGTCGCCGGCCCGCAGCGACGCCAACGATTCGGGCGGCTCGGCCTCCGAGAACGTCACGCTGACCCCGGGGTGATCGTGCCGCACCTGGGCGAGCGCCGTCGGAACGAGGGTCGACGCCGACGACGGGAAGGCCGCGAGCCGAACCCGTCCGGCCCGCAGCCCGGTGATCGCCGCGATCTCCTCCTCGGCGGCCTCCATCGACGACAGGACACTCACCGCGTGCCGCGCCAGCACCTGCCCCGCCTCGGTGAGCCGCACCGAACGGCCCACCCGCTCGACGAGCGCTGTGCCCGTGCGTTGCTCGAGCCGACGCACCATCTGCGAGACGGCGGGCTGGGAGTAGCCCAGCGCCAGCGCCGCGGCCGTAAAGCTGCCTTCCTCGGCGATGGCGCGCATGACTCGGAAGCCGGCGGTGTCGATCATCGGGCAATCATAACGTGACGTTACTGTACGCCAGCTGGGACATTCCGATATTCGATACCGACGTCGCAACACACGCAACAGTGTGTGTTGCGGGGTCGTCGTCCTTCGTCTGACCGGCCGCCCCCGCGTCGTCGGGCGACCGGGATGCGGCGACAATGGCCGCGTGAGCCTTGCCGACTCCGCTGCCTCGACGCGACCGCTGCGCGTCACGCCGCGCTCCGCCTGGCGTCCGGAGCCCGGCGCCACCCCCGCGCTGCGCGGGAGCGTGCGCGACGTCGTCGACCTGCTGCGCGGCGGGAACGTGGTGGCGTTGACCGGGGCGGGCATGTCGACCGAGTCCGGCATCCCCGACTACCGCGGCCCCGACGGGAGCCGTCGGGTGACGCCGATGACGATCGAGGAGTTCCGCGACGGGGAGGCGGGGGCCCGACGCTACTGGTCGCGGGCCTACGTGGGTTGGAACCGGTTTCGCGCGGCCAGGTCGAACGCCGGGCACGAGGCGCTCGCCAGCATCCAGGGCGCCGGCTGCCTCGACGCGGTCATCACCCAGAACGTCGACGGCCTGCATCAGGAGGCCGGGTCGCGGCGGGTCATCGAACTGCACGGCACCCTGACCCGCGTCGTCTGCGTCGACTGCGGGGCCAGGCTCCTGCGCGACCGGGTGCAGGCGGCCCTGACCCGCCTCAATCCCGGTTACCTCGAGGCGGCGCTCGACGACGCCGGGTCGATCCGTCCCGACGGCGACGTCGACCTGCCGTTGAGCCTGGAGCACCGGTTCCGGGTCGCGCGCTGCGAGGAATGCGCCGGGGTGCACCTGAAGCCGGACGTCGTCTTCTTCGGGGAATCGGCCGATCGCCAGACCGTGCAGGCCTGTTACGAGGCCGTGGACCGCGCCCAGGCGCTGCTCGTCCTCGGATCGTCACTGGCGGTGATGTCCGGGCTGCGGTTCGTGCGGCACGCCGCCACTCGCGGGCTGCCCGTGGCGATCATCACCAATGGCCCCACCCGCGGAGAGAACCTCGCTGCGATTCGCCTGCTCGGGCCGCTCGGGACCGTGCTGCCCGAGATTGCCGAGGCGGTCCGCTCGGGCTGAGCCGACGCGCGACGCCCCTGCGGAACTCGCGTGCCACGGGCTCTGCCGGGCCCTTGCCGGGCCCTTGACGGGCGCTGACGCGCACTGACGAGAGCGCCCGTCGCGGCCTCAGACGCGTCGCAAGACCGCGGTCACCTTGCCGAGCACCGTCGCCTCGTCGCCGGCGATGGGCTCGTAGACCGGGTTGTGCGGCATGAGCCACACGTGCCCGTCGACCCGCTTGAAGGTCTTGACGGTCGCTTCGTTGTCGAGCATGGCCGCGACGATGTCGCCGTTGTCGGCGGTCGGCTGCTGGCGCACGACGACCCAGTCTCCGTCGCAGATCGCCGCGTCGACCATCGAGTCGCCGCTGACCTTGAGCAGGAACAGGTCGCCCTCGCCGACGATCTGCCGCGGCAGCGGGAAGACGTCTTCGACGAGCTCATCGGCGGTGATCGGCACGCCGGCGGCGATCCGGCCGAGGAGCGGCACGTACGTCGCCGGCGGGCGCTGGTCGCCGACGCCGGTCTCGTCGGGGCCGTGGTCGGGGGAATCCGACGGGACGCCGGGGAAGTTGTCCGGCAGCGCGACGATCTCCAGCGCCCGCGGCCGGTTCGGGTCGCGCCGCAGGTAGCCCTTGCGCTCCAGCGCGCCGAGCTGGTGCGCCACGCTGCTGGGGCTGGTGAGCCCGACGGCCTGGCCGATCTCGCGCAGGCTCGGCGGGTAGCCGCGGCTCTCCACCGAATTGCGGATGACGAGCAGCACCTTGCGCTGGCGGCCGGTCAGGCCTCGCTTCACCGGTCGTTCGGGCAGCTCGTGGATGTCGGCCATGTCGGATCCTCCTGGGCCTCGTCGGGCTTCGTCCAGCCTCGTCTGCGAGCGGGTGTTGCCCCGCCCTTGGCGGCGAACGCCCTGGTCAGCGCCGGTTCTCCGCATCTTGTCGGTGGTCGCTGCTTGAGTGTTCGTCATGCAGGAGTCTAATGCGACGTCGTACATCAGTCCCAAGAAGTCCGGCGGCGTGTCTGGACATGAGTTCGATCCTGTGGTCAGATACAAACAAATGTTCTATCGAACAGGGGTGCGAGTTCGGGATCGCCTGGGTGATCCGGCCTCGAGCGGTTCGATGGATCGGCAGCGTGCCCGCTCGCGCGGGTCGCGAAGGGAGGCAGTCATGAGTGCAGTGGCGATGCCGGTGACGTCGCGTCGGGGTGCGGCGGGTTCGCGGCTGAGGCTCGTTCCGACGGGTCCGTACGCGCTCGGCGAGGGTCCGCAGGCGCGTGGCGACTGGTATGTCGACGGAAACCTGGCCGGTGACCTCGTTCCCCTGGAGCCGGTGCCGGCCCGGACGGGTGGGGCCGGTGCGGCGGGTGTCGCGGGTGGGGCCGGTGATGTCAGCGGGTGGCGTCCCGAGGCTCGCGGCGGGCTTCGGCCTGTGCGTGCGGGGGAGCGGCGCGAGCCGGCCCCGCTGCGACTGACCCAGCGGGGTCGGCTGACCCGCACCCTCGTGGCGTTCGCCGCCCTGTGCCTGCTGGCTCTGCTTGCCCTGGCCAGGCTGACGGCGCCCGCGCCGCTGGTCGCCGACCATGCGACCACCGTGCTGCCCGGCCAGACGCTCAGCGACATCGCCGCCGAGCATCTGCCGACGCGTCCGGTGGCCGAGGGGGTGCAGGTGCTGCGGGAGCTGAACCAGATGAGCTCCTCGGCGGTCGTCGCGGGCCAGAGCATCCTCCTTCCCGCCGAGTAGCCCACCGATCGGCCCTCTGGGGCTCGTCGATTCGTCACTGGGTGACGCCAGGCGTAACCTGCGCGGCTGGGCTCGGCGTGTCGGCGCACTCCGTCGACACGTTGGGGTCATCGTCGTTCGGGCGCCTCGGTTCGAGCGCGCCTCGGATCGAGCGCAACTCGTGCGCTGCG
>JBDIAM010000314.1:0-4320 GCA_039812445.1 Piscicoccus intestinalis
TGGTTCGACTACGGCGTCTTCGCCTACGGGGCCGTCATCATCTCGCAGGTGCTCTTTCCCGAGGAGGCCACCGGCGCCCTCATCTTCACGCTGCTGGCGTTCGCCGTCTCCTTCATCATGCGGCCCATCGGGGGCATGGTCTGGGGTCCGCTGGGCGACAAGATCGGCCGCAAGAAGGTGCTGGCCGCGACGATCATGCTCATGGCGGCCGCGACGTTCTGCATCGGCCTCATCCCGTCGTACGCGGCGATCGGCATCGCGGCCCCGGTGTTGCTCTACCTGCTGCGCATGGTGCAGGGCTTCTCCACCGGCGGCGAATACGGCGGCGCCGCGACGTTCATGGCCGAGTACGCGCCCGACCGCAAGCGCGGGTTCTACGGCAGCTTCCTGGAGTTCGGCACGCTGGCCGGCTTCAACGGCGGCGCGCTGCTCATGCTCACGCTGACGTGGAACCTCTCGCAGGCCCAGATGCTCGACTGGGGCTGGCGCATCCCGTTCCTCATCGCCGGGCCGCTCGGTCTCATCGGGCTGTACCTGCGCAGCAAGATGGAGGACACCCCGGTCTTCCGCGAGCTGGAGGCGGGTACCGAGACCACCGACGAGCGGGTGCTCGACAAGTTCAAGGACCTGTTCACCACCTACCTGCCGATCATGCTGCGTCTGGGCGCGCTGGTCATCGCGCTGAACGTCATCAACTACACGCTGCTCAGCTACATGCCGACGTACCTGCAGACGACGATCGACCTGTCCGACAGCCACGCGCTGATCATCCCGATCGTCGGGCAGTTCGCGATGATGGCCGTGCTGCCGTTCGTCGGGGCGCTCTCGGACCGCGTCGGGCGCAAGCCGCTGTGG
Organism: Piscicoccus intestinalis; assembly: GCA_039812445.1. Classification (GTDB taxonomy): domain Bacteria; phylum Actinomycetota; class Actinomycetes; order Actinomycetales; family Dermatophilaceae; genus Kineosphaera; species Kineosphaera intestinalis_A. The sequence continues at coordinate 856 of JBDIAM010000314.1, forward strand.
ATCGGCTCGCTCGTGGCGTTCATCGTGCTCGCCGTGCCGCTGTATCACTTCATGGCGCAGGGCTTCACGCAGGCGATGATCGCGTTCACGATCCTCGGGCTGCTGTACACGCCGCAGCTGGCGACGATCTCGGCGACGTTCCCCGCGATGTTCCCCGCGCACGTGCGCTACGCCGGGCTGGCGATGGGGTACAACATCGCCACCTCGCTGTTCGGCGGCACGGCGCCGCTGGTCAACGAGTCGCTCATCGACGCGACCGGCAACACGCTCATCCCCGCCTGGTACATGGTCGGAGCCTGTGTGGTCGGCCTCGTCGGGGCCGTGACGATGATCGAGACCAAGGGTGTCTCGGTGCGTGGAACGGACATCCCGGGGACCGGGCCGATCCCGGTGGTCGCCGGGCAGGAGCGGCGCGGCTAGTCGCTCGGGTCGACGTCGCACAGGCACCACAGCGTGACAGGATCGACGGCGGGAACACCCCAGGCATGACGACGTGGAGCAGGTGACGATGAGCAACGCAGTGGTCGACCAGGTGAGCAAGCAGCTCTTCATCGGTGGACAGTGGGTCGACGCGCAGGATTCGGCGACGTTCGAGGTGCTCGACCCGGCGACGGGCGCGGTGCTGTGCGAGGTGGCCGACGCCTCACCCGAGGACGCCCGCAAGGCCCTCGACGCGGCGGTCGCGGCGCAGGCGGAGTTCGCGGCGACGACGCCGCGGCAGCGCGCCGACATCCTCACCCGCGCGTTCGAGCTGCTCATGGAGCGCCAGGACGAGCTGGCCGAGCTGATGACCCGCGAGATGGGCAAGCCGTTCGCCGAGGCCCAGGGCGAGATCGCCTACGCCGCCGAGTTCTTCCGGCACTTCGCCGGGGAGGCGGTGCGCATCGACGGCGGTTACGCCACCGCCCCCGCCGGTGGGGCGCGGTTCCTGCTCACCAAGCAGCCCGTCGGCCCCTGCCTGCTCATCACGCCGTGGAACTTCCCGATGGCGATGGGCACCCGCAAGCTCGGTCCCGCGATCGCCGCCGGCTGCACGAGCGTGGTCAAGCCGGCCCATCAGACTCCGCTGTCGATGCTCGCGCTCATGGAGGTGCTCAAGGAGGCGGGGCTGCCCGACGGCGCCGCGAACTGCATCACGACGACGCACTCCGGCGCGACGATGGAGCCGCTGATCCGCTCGGGCCTGGCGCGCAAGTTGTCGTTCACCGGCTCCACGAAGATCGGCAAGATCCTGCTCGAGCAGTGCGCCGACAAGGTGCTGCGCACGTCGATGGAACTCGGCGGCAACGCGCCGTTCCTCGTGTTCGAGGACGCCGACCTCGACGAGGCGGTCGCGGGTGCGATGCTCGCGAAGATGCGCAACATGGGGGAGGCGTGCACCGCCGCCAACCGGATCTACGTGCACTCCAGCGTCATCGACGAATTCGGCGCCAAGCTCGCCGAGAAGATGGGCGCGCTGACGCTCGGGCACGGCATGGACGAGGGCACGAAGGTGGGCCCGCTCATCGACGACGCCGCGCAGCAGAAGGTCGGCTCGCTCGTCAAGGACGCCGTGAGCAAGGGCGCCACCGTGCTTACGGGCGGTTCCGCGCCGCAGGGCGACGGTTACTTCTTCACCCCGACCGTGCTCACCGGTGTGCCGCAGGACGCCGAGATCGTGCGCGAGGAGATCTTCGGCCCGGTCGCGCCGCTGACCCCGTTCGACACCGAGGACGAGGCGGTCGCCAAGGCCAACGACACCGAATTCGGGCTCATCGCCTACGTGTTCACCAACGACTTGCGCCGCGGGCTGCGGGTCGCCGAGCGCATCGAGTCGGGCATGATCGGCCTCAACCAGGGCGTCGTGTCGAACCCGGCCGCGCCCTTCGGCGGTGTCAAGGAGTCGGGCCTGGGCCGCGAGGGCGGGCACGTGGGGATCGACGAGTTCCTCGAGCTGAAATACGTCGGCATCGCGATGTGAACCGCTGCTGAGTGGGGCCCGCGGGCACACGCCTGCGGGCCCCACTCGTCACCAGCGCGTCACCAGCGGTTGCCGGGGGTCTTCGCGCGGTGGGTCGTCGCCATGCCGAGCACCCACAGGGCGGCGCCGAGCACCGCGAGCACCGCGCCGACGCGGCCGGGCGCCGAGTTCGCACCGGCGACGGCGAGCATCGGGACGGCCGGGCAGTACAGCAGCAGCGCGACGGAGGTGAGGGCGTGGCCGCGCAGCGCGGCGCGCTGCCCGGCGGGCGTGGCCCGGACGTACCCGGCGGCGGCGCGGACGAGCGCGATGAGGGCCACGACGGCGACGGCGGCTGTCGCGACGGCGAACACGGGGCGAGCCTGCGCGACCGCGAGCCCGAGCAGCCCGAGCGCGAGGGCGCCGACCGCGTAGGAGACGACCAGCGCGCGACCCAGGGGCGCCTGCGTGGGCGCCTGTGGCGCGCGGTCGGCGTGGTGCGCACGATGGGCCGTGGTCGAGATGATGAAACTCACCGGTGGCCTCCTGTCGGTGGGCGCGGCCCGCACTGGACCCATACATCACGATGGTGCCCCTCGTCCGGCGATTCGCGCGCCTCAACATGAGACGTCGGGACCTTGGGCCCGGCCGGCACCGGGCGATCTACACCCCGGCGACCGACCCGTCTCCGCCTACGCGGGCCTGCCGCGACGAGCCAGCAGGGCGGCGTGCGCGGGGGAGCCGGGAGTGGGGAACCAGCGGGTGACGACCGCCTGCTGGCCCAGCGTCCACACGTTGGAGACGAGCCAGTACAGCAGCAGCCCGGCGGGCACGGTGGCGGCGGCCACGAGCACGCCGACCGCGCTGACCGCGGGGAGCAGCTGCTGGGTCTGGGCCACCGGCTCCGGCAGGCCGTCGAGCACGGTGTTGGGCAGCACGAACCAGCGCTGCGTGAGGTAGGCCAGCGCGGCGGCGACCAGGCCGGCCGCGACGAGCACGACGACCTCGGTGAGGGAGGCGGCCCCGCCGATCCGTTCGGCGAGCCGCACCCCGATGATCGACGCCGAGCCGGCGGATGCGACCAGCGCGGCGTCCATCGCGCCGACGCTCTGCCCGGCGGCGACGAGCGAGAGCACCCGGTAGAGCGCGAAGAGGATCGGCAGTTGCAGCAGCAGCGGCAGGCAGCCCAGGGCCGACATGCCGTGTTCGCGCCGGATCTGGGCCTGCTCGGTGCGCATGGCCTGCAGGCTCGCCAGGTCGGTGCGGCCGGCGTACCGCTTGCGCAGGGCCTCCAGCGCGGGGCGAGCCGAGGCCGAGGCGTGCGCCATCCGCACGCCGTGCACCGCCACGGGCAGCACGGCGAGGCGGACGGCGACGACGAGGGCGATGATCGCCAGCGCCCAAGTGACGCCGGCGTGCGGATCGAGTCCGGCGGCGGTCAGGCCCGCGTGGGCGGCGGCGAGCGCGGCGGAGACGAGGTGGGTGAACGGTGCGAACAGGTCAGGCATGGCAGGGCACTCCTTCGG
>JBDIAM010000315.1:0-4277 GCA_039812445.1 Piscicoccus intestinalis
GGGCTGACGACCGCGGAACCGCCGACGATCTCGACCTACCACGCCTACGCGGGGCGGCTGTTGCGCGACCACGGGTTGCGGCTCGGGGTCGAGAACGATGCGCGACTGTTGACCCAGGCCGCGGCCTGGCAGTTGGCTCACGAGGCGGTGACCACGTACGACGGCGATCTCGACGGCCTCGACGCCGCCGAGTCGACGATCACCCAGGCGGTGCTCGCGTTGAGCGCCGAACTGGCCGAGCATCTGCGTGCGCCGGCCGACGTCGAGGCCGTGCTGTCGGGCCTGGGGGAGCGGGTGGCCGGGCTGCCCCTCGGAGGTCGTCGTCGCGGGGTGCCGGCGCAGGTGGCGGCGCTGCTCGCGCACGCCCGTGGCCAGCGAGCGATCCTGCCGCTGCTGGAGCGGTATGCCGCGCTGAAGCGTCGCCGGGACTGCCTCGACTTCGCCGACCAGATGGCGCTCGCCGCGCGGCTCGTGCAGCGCTACCCGGACGTCGCCGCTGCCGAGCGCGCCCGGCACACGGTGGTGCTGCTCGATGAGTTCCAGGACACTAGCGAGGCCCAACTCCGGCTCCTGGAGTCGCTGTTCGCCGACCCGGCCGCGTCCGACCCGGTGCCGGTCATGGCGGTCGGAGACCCCAACCAGTCGATCTACGGGTGGCGCGGGGCGAGCGCGACCACCCTGTCGGCCTTCACCGAACGGTTCGGGGCCGGCCGCCGCGGGGTGCCGACGCTCCCGCTGTCGACGAGTTGGCGCAACGACGTGGCGATCCTCGACGCCGCCAACACGCTCGCGGAGCCGCTGCGTCGCGGGTCGCCCGTCGACGTGGCGCGACTCGTGCCGGCCCCGGCTGCGGGGCCGGGGCGGCTCTGGGCGTCGCGCGAACTGACGCACGTGGAGGAGGCACAGCGGGTGGCTGACTGGGTGGCCCAACGCTGGTGGGCCTCCGACGCCGACGGGCGCCGGTCGGGCGCGAGCGCCGCGGTGTTGTGCCGACGGCGGGCCCAGTTTCCGGCGGTCGTCGACGCCCTGCGCGATCGCGGGCTGCCGGTGGAGGTCGTCGGCGTCGGCGGTCTGCTGCTCACTCCGGAGGTCGGCGACCTGCACGCCCTGCTGGGGGTGGCGGCCGACCCCGCCCGCGGCGACATGCTGATGCGGCTGCTCACCGGTCCCGCGGTCCGGCTCGGCGCCGCCGACCTCGACGCCCTCGCCGCCTGGACCCGACGCCTGCACCGCCCGCCGCGAACGCCCGCCGAGCCGGACCAGACGGGCGGGTCAGACGAGGCACGGGAAGCGCGAGAGGCGCACGAGGTACGTGAGGCGTCCGAGGCATCCTTGGTTCCGGTGGGGGAGGTGCACGACGCGCCGAGCATCATCGAGGCCGTCCACCGGCTCCCGCCGCCGGGTTGGACGGGGCCGGACGGGCAGTGGCTGTCGGCCCCGGCCCGCAGCCGCCTCCACGTGCTGGAGTCCGCGATCGGCGCGGCGCGGCGCGCCGCGGATCAGCCGCTGTCCGACATCGTGCGGGTCGCGGAGGAGGCCCTCGGTCTCGACGTGGAGGTCGCCGCCCGTCCGGGCGCCGACTGGGCGACGGCCCGAGTGCATCTCGACGCGTTCGCCGACGTCGCCCGCGATTTCGAGGCGGCCGCCGACCGGCCCGGGCTCGACGGTTTCCTCGCCTGGCTCGAGGTGGCTCGCACCGAGGAACGCGGGTTGGAGACCCCGGCCTCGCACGCCAGCGAGGACTGCGTGCAGGTGTTGACCGTGCACGCGGCCAAGGGGCTCGAGTGGGACGTCGTCGCGATCCCGGGGCTGCTCGAGGGATCCTTCCCGTCCTACCGGTTCGGCCGCTCGACCCCCGAGGGAGATCGTTGGGTGCTCGGTCCACCCAAGGACCGCGGGTGGGTCACCGGGTTGGACCGCATCCCGTACGAATTGCGCGGTGACGCCGCAGCGCTGCCCGTGCTCGGTTGGCGGTACAGCGCCACGATGAACGATCTGGAGTCCGAGCTGGAGGACTTCGCGCAGGACGGCGGGCGGCACGGGCTGTCGGAGGAACGGCGGCTCGCATACGTCGCGCTGACGCGGGCCCGGCACGAAGCGCTGCTGTCGGCGTCGGTCTGGGCCGAAGCGGGCAGTCCCAGGGTGACCTCGCGTTTCCTCACCGAGTTGCTCGACAACGCCTCGACCGACGTCGAGGTGCTCGACTGGGTCGCGATGCCCGCGACCGACGATCCGTCGATCGCCAACCCGCTGCAGGACAGCGCGCCCGTGGCGTTGTGGCCCGTCACGAACGACGACGCGGCGCGAGCCGCGGTCCATGCCGCGGCGGCCGACCTCGTTCGCCGGCACCGCTCGGGTGACACGCCGGCGCCGGACGTCGAGGAGTTCGATGAGCAGACCGCCGCTCTCCTGCACGAGGCGGACCTGCTCGTCGAACGGCGGGAGCTGGACCGACGGGAGCTGGACCGGCGGGCGCGCAGCCCCGAGCCGGCCGCCGAGCTTGGTGACCCTGGTGACCCCGGTGGCCCTGTTGACCCCGGTGGCCCTGGTGGCCGCCATGACCTCGACGACGCGGCGGCCCGGCTCATGCCGGGGCACCTGTCGACGTCGCAGCTGGTGCGGTACGCCGAAGACCCCGAAGGCTTCGTCGCCGACCTTCGCCGCCCGGTGCCGGCGAGGCCGTCTCGCGGGCGCCGCGCCGGCACCCAGCTGCACCGGTGGATCGAGCAGCATTACGGCAAGGCCTCCATCGTCGACCTCGACGACCTGCCCGGCTCGGCGGACGACGAACTCGGCCCCGACCTGGAGCAGGCGAAGGCGCGGTTCCTCGCGAGCGAATGGGCCTCTCGGGAGCCCGTTGCGGTCGAGCTGCCCATCGAGACGGTCGTCGACGGTGTGCCGCTGCGAGGACGCATCGACGCGGTCTTCCCGGATCCACGCAACGCCAAGGGCGTCGTCATCGTCGACTGGAAGTCGTCGCGGCCGACCACCGGAGACCGGTTGCGGGCGCGCACGCTGCAGCTGAGCGCCTACCGGGTCGCCTATGCACGCTTGGCCGGTCTGCCGCTCGACGATGTCGCGGCCGCGTTCTACCACGCGGCGACCGGCCAGACGGTGTACCCGCCGCGCGCGCGAGACGCCGAGGAGGACCTGCGACGTCACGTGGCTGCCCTACGAACCGGGGGTGAGCGCGATGGCTAGGTGATCGTCCTCGTGCCGTCACAGCCGCGCGGACTCCGGCGACGCAGGGTGGCGACCAGCGCTGGTCGATGCCGTGCCTGACTGTGCTCGTCAGGGCTCGCCAGGGCTCGTCAGGACTCGTCGGTGCTCGTCGAGGCTGGTCAGTGGCTCGTCAGCGCGCTTCCACTTCCGTCAGCGCCCGCGGCGTGGGGAGCGTGGCCGCTGCTGGAGACGGCGATCCGACTGCCGTTGGTCGGCGGACATCCGCCGGTGGTTTGCCGCACGCTGCTCCGCCAGCTCGAGCCGGGTCAGCGGACGCGGCGGCTCGTCGTCGTACACGTCGTGCCGGTCGTCGGGTTCGTGGTCCCCTGCGTCGTGAGGCACGGTCTCGGCGTACTCCACGTCGACCCGCTCCACGTAGTCGGCTTGCTCCACGGGATCGGCTTGCTCGGCGTACTCGGCCTGGTCAGCGTCCTCGACGTGGTCAGGCTGGTCGGCAGGGCCAGGCTGAGCGGGATGGTCAGGCTGAGCGGCTGCGTCGGCGTCTTGCCAGGACGGCCGGTCCTGGGCGGTCTGGGGGTGGACGTCGGTTGCGACTGGCTCCCGCGGCTCAGGTGACTCGGCGGTGTCGGGTGCCTCGGCGGAGTGGGGAGACTGGGCGGTGTCGGGTGCCTCGGCGAAGGCGGGGGACACGGGTGACTCGGATGATGCGGCGGGTTCGGCCTCGGCGCCTTCGGCGGTGAGACCCCTGCGCTCGGCGGCGGACTCGTCGAACACCGGGACGATGTCGTCGTCCTCGTAGCCGATCTCGACGCCCGAATCCGGCGGCAGCACGACGTCGGCCTGGCGGGAGCGATACGCCTCACGAACGCGATGCGTCTCGTGCCGCTCGTCGCTATCCGTCGTCTGCGACTCGATGTCCGTTGGCTCGACCGGCAGGCCGTCGTCGGGCAGCGACGGCGAGGGCTCAGCCGGCACCGCCTCCTCGTCGGGGGGCGAGGCCGGTGTCGCGGCGCGCTCGGCCGCAGCGTCCGGCTCGGCCAAGCTGGCGCGCTCGGCCGCAGCGTCCGGCTCGGCCAAGCTGGCGCGCTCGGCCG
>JBDIAM010000316.1:0-4268 GCA_039812445.1 Piscicoccus intestinalis
TCGGGCAGCTCCATGAGCCGGTCGACGATCTGCTGCGGCGACTGCCGGGTGATCGGCTCGCCGCACGTCGGGCAGTGCGGCCGCCCGGCCCGCGCGAACAGCAACCGCAGGTAGTCGTAGACCTCGGTGATCGTGCCGACCGTCGAGCGCGGGTTGCGGTTGGTCGACTTCTGATCGATGGAGACGGCCGGCGACAGCCCCTCGATGAAGTCGACGTCGGGCTTGTCCATCTGGCCGAGGAACTGGCGGGCGTACGCCGACAGCGATTCGACGTAGCGGCGTTGCCCCTCGGCGAAGATCGTGTCGAACGCCAGGGACGACTTGCCCGAGCCGGACAACCCGGTGAAGACGACCAGCGCGTCGCGGGGGATGTCGATCGAGACGTTGCGCAGGTTGTGCTCGCGGGCGCCACGCACGACGAGCCGATCGTGCATGGGGCGCGTGAGGGCGGCGCCGGGTGGCGGCGGGGATGTGGTGGTCTGCTGCGGCACGTCGGACATGCTATGTGGCCGCACTGACAAGACCCGACACGGTTTGCCCGCGCCGCGTCGCGCAGCGGCCGGGCACGACCCACCTCCCCCCGTTCACCGTCGGGGCGCCCGATGGGCAAGACTTGACGTAATGCCCCGCGAACGGGCGAGACGCCACGAGGGCGCCCCCGTCCGGACGTCCCCCTGCTCGCGGTCGGCCACCCGTCCGCTATCGACCAGATCAGGAGCAGTGACATGGGTTACACCGGAGATGTCTCTCCCGGCGGACCGAGCGACGTGCGCGAACTCGAGGGCCTGACGATCCGCAAGTGCAGCGTCGGAACGATGGACAACAACGCGTACCTGCTCACCTGCACCGCCACCGATGAGCAGTTGCTCATCGACGCCGCCGACGACGGTGAACGCCTCGGCGAGCTGGTGCGGGAGGGCTCGGGGCGGCTGCACGCGGTCGTCACCACCCACCAGCACTGGGACCACCACCGCGCGCTGCGTTCGGTCGTCGAGGCGACGCACGCGACCACGTACGCCGGCGCGCCCGACGCGCCGGAGCTGCCCGTCGCGGTCGACGAGACCGTGGAGAACGGCGACGTCATCTCGTTCGGCGCGGTCGACCTGTCGGTCGTGCGCCTCACCGGCCACACGCCCGGCTCGGTGGCGCTCGCGTGGGCCGAGCCCGGCGGCCGCGTGCACCTGTTCACCGGCGACAGCCTCTTCCCCGGCGGCCCCGGCAAGACGAACTCGCCGGAGGACTTCACGCAGCTCATGGACGACCTGGAGAGCCGGGTGTTCGCGGTCTTCGACGACGACACCTGGGTGTACCCCGGCCACGGCGCCGACACCACCCTCGGCGCCGAGCGCCCGAGCGTGCCGCAGTGGCGCGAGCGCGGCTGGTGACGCCCGGCTCGTCCGGGTAGCCGTCACACCGGTCGTCAGGGCGAGGGCCGCCCCGACGTGTGCTCGGCCACCGGCTCGCCGTGCGCGTGCCCGGCCGGCTGCCGCCGCCCGCCCTCATGAGCGGGCATGAACTCCTCGGCGACGCCGCGGTACAGCGAGACGGCCATGAGCAGCAGGAGGATCGTGAACGGCACGCCGGTGATGATGGCGACCTGCTGTACCGCCTCCAGGCCGCCGGCGAGCAGGAGCACGAAGGCGAAGAACGCGACGAAGACGCCCCAGATGACCTTCATCTTCGCTGACGGGTTCATGTCGCCGTTACTCGACAGCATGGCGAGAACGAAGGCCGCGGAGTCGGCCGAGGTGATGAAGAACGAGCCGATGAGCAGGATCGCGACGAGCGAGACGACGGTGCTCATCGGGAACTGCTCGAAGGTGATGAACAGGGCGGTGCTGATGTTCTCCGCGACCGCGGCACCGATGTTCCCGCCGTGGAAGATATCGAGATTGATCGCGGCTCCGCCCAGCACCGAGAACCACAGGAAACACAGGACGCTCGGCACGATGAGCACACCGGCGACGAATTCGCGGATCGTGCGGCCTTTGGAGATGCGGGCGATGAACGTGCCGACCCACATGACCCACATCATCCACCAGGCCCAGTAGAAGAGCGTCCACTGCTGCAACCATTCCTGGCCGGCTCCGTCGGTGAAGGCACCGGAGGTGAAGCTCATCGACAGGAAGTTCTGCAGGTAGTTGCCGATGGAGGCGGTGAACGTGTCGAAGATGAAGACCGCCGGGCCGACGATGAGCACGAACACCATGATGAGCGTGAACAGGGCCATGTTGAGGTTGCTGAGGATCTTGATGCCGCGATCGAGGCCGGACACGGCCGACGCGAGAAACAGGAACATGACCACGACGATGATGGCGACCTGCACGGGAATGCTCTCGGTGACCCCGAACTCGTAGTTGAGCCCGGCGTTGATCTGGGTCGCGCCCAGGCCGAACGAGGTCGCCACCCCGAGGGCCGTGACGAAGATCGCGAGAATGTCGATCACGTGCCCGACCCACCCGTTGACTCGCTCGCCGAACAACGGGTAGAAGGCGGCGCTGATCATGCCGCGGGCGCCGCGACGGAACTGGAAGTAGGCCAACGTGAGGGCGACCAAGCCGTAGAGCGCCCACGCATGCAGTCCCCAGTGGAAGAACGTGTACTGCATGGCGAGCCGGCCCGCCTCGATCGAATTCGGCTCCGCGCGCCCCAGCGGCGGGTTCGTCAGGTGAGATACCGGCTCCCCGACCCCGAAGAACACCAGCCCGATGCCCATTCCGGCGCTGAACAGCATCGCCCACCAGGACAGCGTGCTGAATTCCGGACGGTCCTCGTCGCGTCCCAAGCGGATCCGCCCGAACCGGCTCATCGCGAGGAACAGCAGGAAGAAGATGAAGAACGTCGTGGCGATGAGGTAGACCCAGCCGAACGAGCGGATGATCGTCTCCAACGCGGCAGCGTTGAACCGCTGCATGCTGTCGGTGAAGAACACCCCCCAGCCGATGAACGCCAGTGCGACGGCCAGAGAGGCGAAGAAGACCACCCCGACCTTGCCCCTGCGCGGCCCCTCGCGCTCTGCCCGTGCGATCTGGTCGTCGGTTGTCATGTTGTCTCCCAACCGGTGTGTGGCCGGGACGACCGCGTAGTCGACCCGCGACGCAGCGCTCGACACACAACAGTTCCCGGTCGAGGGCCGACAATTCGGATGTCAGACAAGCAGCGGCCCGACACCCGTGTCAAGACCCGTCGCAACCGACGGACCTGCGAATTCGCAAATGCAGCTGCGCAATTCGACGTCGGAGACGGGCCGCCTCAGATCGTGAAGCCGCGCGGGAACGGATCGCTGGGGTCGAGCATGTACTGCGCGGTGCCGGTCACCCACGCGCGCCCGGTGACGGTGGGCCGGATGCCGGGGCGGTCGCCGACCGTCGTCTCGCCGGCGATGCGGCCGATGAACCGCGAGCCGATGAACGACTCGTTGACGAACGGCTCGTCGACGCCGAGCAGTCCGCGGGCGTGCAGTTGGGCCATGCGGGCGCTCGTGCCGGTTCCGCACGGCGAGCGGTCGAACCAGCCGGGGTGGATCGCCATCGCGTGGCGCGAGTGCTGCGCGGTGGAGCCGGGCGCCTCGAGGTAGACGTGATGGCACACGTTGATGTCGGGATTCTCGGGATGACGCACAGGATTCTGTGCGTTGATCGCGTCCATGATCGCCAGGCCGGCGTCGAGCATCCGCTGGCCGTTGCGTCGCTCGAAGTCGATGCCGAGGTCTGCCAGGTGCACGATCGCGTAGAAGTTTCCGCCGTAGGCGATGTCGTAGCGCACCTGCCCGTAGCCCGGCACGTCGACGACCTCGTCGAGCGCGTGGCAGTACGAGGAGACGTTCTCCAGCGTCACCGACTCCGCATGGCCGTCCTTGACGGCGACCCGGGCGGTGACCAGGCCCGCGGGGGCGTCGAGGCGGATGACCGTCTCCGGCTCGACGACGGGCACCATGCCGGTCTCGACGAGCACGGTGGCCACACCGATCGTGCCGTGGCCGCACATCGGCAGGCAGCCGGAGACCTCGATGTAGAGCACGCCGTAGTCGGCGTCGTCGCGGGTGGGCGGCTGCAGGATGGCCCCGGACATCGCCGAGTGGCCGCGCGGTTCGCGCATGAGCAGCTCACGCAGCCCGTCGCGTTCGGCGACGAACCGCTGCCGGCGCTCGAACATCGTGGCGCCGGGCAGCACCCCGACGCCGCCGGTGATGACGCGGGTCGGCATGCCCTCGGTGTGGCTGTCGACGGCGTGGTAGACGACCTGCGAACGCATCGGCGCTCTTCCTT
>JBDIAM010000317.1:0-4257 GCA_039812445.1 Piscicoccus intestinalis
CGTCGTCAAGCTCGACATGGATCTCGACCTGCCGGCCGGCTACTTCGCCGGGCTCATGGACGCGATGGAGGCCGACCCGCGGCTGGCCAGCGTCAGCGGCACGCCCTGCGTGCGCTTCGCCGGGGAGCTCGTGCCCGAGCGCGGGTCGGGCGAGATCACGGTCGGAATGAGCAAGTTCTACCGGGTGGCGGCGTTCCGCGACATCGGCGGCTTCGTGCCGGTGCTCATGTGGGACGGCATCGACTGTCACGCCGCCCGCGTCAAGGGTTGGCGCGCAAAGGCGCTCGACGACGAGGCGCTGCGCTTCGAGCACCTGCGCCCGATGGGTTCCAGCGACCGCGGGCTGCTGCGCGGCAAGCGCCGCCACGGCCGGGGGCAGTACCTCATGGGCACGCACCCGGCGTTCTTCGCCGCGAGCGTACTGGCCCGCACGGCCGACGAGCCGCGCGTGCTCGGCGCCGCGAACATCGCCGCGGGATATCTCGGCGCGCTGCTGCGCCGCGAACCCCGCTCGCAGGACGCCGAGTTCCGCCGCCAGCTGCGGCGCTTCCAACTCGAAGCACTGGCCCTCGGCAAGGCGTCGGCCGTCGCCCGCTGGGAGGCCCGCCAGTCCGCCTCCTGGCACCCCGACACCCGCCACGCCCGCCTCAACGCCCGCTAGAACGCTCGCCCAACGCCCCCCAACGCCCCCCAACGCCCGGCCCAACGACCGTGAGAACTGCGTGTCGTGACGAGAACTGCGGTTCGTGCCGCAGTCCTGACCGTGACACGCAGTTCTCAGGGACGTGTGTCGGTGCGTGTGTCGGTGCGTGGGTCAGGGCCGTGAGTCAGGGACATGGGTCGGGGGCCGGGCGGCCGAGCCGGTGGTCGACGCGGCGTACGCGGCGGCGCCACAGCGCCGGCACGAGCGGCGCCCGCATGAGGCGCGCCTTGACTTGTAGCGAACGGTTGGTACGCCACAGCCCGGCGGCCTGGGTGAACCGGCTCCGGGCGCGGGGATAGTCGCCGGCCCGCAGCGCCGCCTCGGCCTCGTCGTGCAGGGCGCGCGGGGAGTCGGCGGCGAGCCGGCGCGCCAGGTAGTCGCGCTCCGCGTCCGTCAGGTCGTCGCGGCGCGCGATGTCGGTCAGTACGGCCCGCTCGCCGGCGAACACCTTGTGCCGATCGGATGACTTCGTTGCCACAACCTGTCGGTACAAGGCGTGGGCTTCGAGGCTGTCGACGATCTGCCAGCCGCCGAACACGGCCCGCAGCCACAGGTCCCAGTCCTCGATGTAGCGGTCGGTGGTGAAGCCGCCGAGCTCGGTGAACATCTCCCGCGGCACGAGCGCGAAGATCGACACGAAGTTGCCCTCGAGCAGGCGCATCCGCTGCTGCTCCGGCGCCGGACTCGGCCCGTACATCACCGTGCGCATATGGTTCATGCCCGCCGGGGTGAGGAAGTACGCGTCCGCGTGCACGAAACGCCGCCCGCCGCCGGCCGCCTCGTAGGCCGCAAGCAGCGTGCTCACGTGCGGCGGCAGCAGAATGTCGTCCGCATCGCAGAAAGCAAAGAAATCCCCGTGCGCGGCCGACGCTGCGATATTTCTCGCATTCGCCGTGCCACCATTGGCAATGGGCACGAAGGTGATGAGATCGCCGAAACCCTCGCAGATCGCACGGGTGCGGTCGGTGGAGCCGTCGTCGACGACGACGACCTCCACATGCTCGTAGGTCTGCGTGAGGGCGCCGGAGATGGCAGCGCCGATCGTGCGTTCGGCGTTGAAGGCAGGGATCAGGACGCTGACGACCGGGGGAGCGGCAGTCGACATGAATTCCTCTCAAGCTCAATGTGGTTGCGGTTCGAGCATAGGCGGGCGAAGAGGTGAGATCGCGATGAGGCGAAGCTGTGCCGACGGCGCGTCGCGCCGGACCGGAGCCGGTGAGGACGCCGGTGGGGGAGCCGGTGGGGGGCCCCGGGCGAGTCGGCCCGCGGACGACACGACGGCGAGGTGGCCATGACACGACGATTTTCGATACGACGCTGGATTTGTTATGCGCTCTATTACCTGATCGCCACGCGCCTGCCGCGTAAGCGGTCGCCGTTGGGCTTTATCGGTCGCGCCATGCGCGCGTGGACGTGCGCGGCCCTGTTCGATCATCTCGGCGCCGACACGAATATCGATAAGGCCGTGTATTTCGGTTCCGGATCCGGGGTCAGCCTCGGCGATCGCAGCGGGATCGGCGTCGAGTCGATGGTGCTGGGCACGGTGACGATCGGCGACGACGTCATGATCGGCCCGCGCTGCGTGATCGTCTCGCACGAGCACATCTACGACGACACCTCGCGACCGATGAACTCGCAGGGCATGGCGCCCGACCTGCCGGTGGTCATCGGCAACGACGTGTGGCTCGGCGTCGGTGTCACCCTGCTGCCCGGCGTCCACATCGGAGACGGTGCCGTCGTCGCCGCGGGCGGCGTCGTCACCGGCGACGTCGAGCCCGGGGTCATCGTCGGCGGCGTGCCCGCCCGACCGATCGGTCGCCGCGCCGCCGCGACCCGGGCGGGCTGAGGAGCGGCATGAGCTTTTGTTACGTCGTGTTGGCACATACCGACCCGGAGGCGGTGCTGCGGCTCGTGCGACGCGTGCGTGTGCTGAGTCCGGCGTGCGACATCGTGGTGCGCTACCACCGTCTCGACTACATCGATCCGGCCCGGCTGCGTGCGGCGGGGGCGATCCCGCTGCGCAGCCCGGTCGACGTGGCCTGGGGCGATTGGTCGCAGGTGGAGATGGTCCTCGGCGCGCTGGCGTTCGCCCGGGCGGCGACCGACGCCGAGTACCTAACGCTGATCTCCGGGCAGGACTACCCGATTCGCGACCTCGCCGCGTGGGAGGAACAGCTGCGCGAGCGCGACCTCGACGCGCTCCTGGATCCGCTGCCGACGCAAGCACACAACTACCGGATCCGGTGGTCGGTGCGTCGCCTGCGACCCACCGGCGTCGACCTCGTGGACCGCGGCGCGCGGTTCGCGCTCAATCGCGCGGGCGCCGCGCTCAACCCCGTGGCGTACGCGCACACCTCCGGCCGCCCGCGCGACGACCGGGTGTGGCTCGGTCTCACGCGGGTGACGACCCCGCCCATGACCGTCACCAAGTGTGCGCAGTGGCTCACGGTGCGTGCCGCGGCGGTCGACGAACTGCTTCGTCGGGATCGCCGGGACACCCGCGCCCGAGGGTTTTTCGAGCACGTGAAGATCCCCGACGAGTCGTACGTGCCGTCGCTGCTGCACGACCTGCCGGGCGCGCGGCTCGCGCACGGGCAGACGACCGCCAAGGAGTTCCTGCCCGGCCAGGGCAGCCCGCAGTGGGTCGATACGGACGTGCTCGCGCGGCTGCGTCGGTGCAGCGCAGCGCCGTTCGCGCGCAAGTTCGGCCCCGACGTCACGGCGCAGACCCTCGCCGCCGCCGATGCGCTGTGCCGGCGCACGCCGCACGAGGTGCAGGCCGACGTCGTCGAGGCGGGCCGGCCCACCGACGCCGACACCTGGCCGGCCACAGTGCGAGCCCGGATCGTCGCCTGACCGAGGCAGACTGGGCCCTGCGCGGCGCGAGTCGCCGGGCGGCCCTCAGCGCCGCCCGATGACCCGCGCGGGAATCCCGCCGACGATCGCCCCCGGCTCCACCTCGCCGCGCACGACCGCGTTGGCGGCGACGACCGCCCCGTCGCCGATCCGAGCGCCGGGCAGGAGCACCGCGCCGGCGCCCACCCACACGTCGTCGCCGACGACGACGCCCTCGCCCGACCACGGCTGGTCGACGATCGGCGTGCCGGGGGCCGTGCCGTGGTTGGTGCCGACGATCGTCACGTGCTGGCTGATGAGGCAGTTCGCGCCGATGCGGATCGGCGCACCCGCGCAACGGATGTTGTTGAACTCCCCGATGTACGTGCGACGCCCGATCTCCAACGCGGAGCCGGTGAGCCCGCCTCCGTCGGTGACGATGACGACCGTGGGCCCCTTGATCGCCACGTCGGGGGCGAGCCGCACTCGGCGGGGGTCGCCGCGGAAGAGCACCTCGCCGGCGATCCACACGTGCGGGTGCGCCCGGCGCAGCCGCTCCCGGGCGATCACGCCGTCCCGTAGTCCGCGGGCGAAGTCCTTCAGCGGCACCGTGTTTCCCTTCCGATTCGGATCATGCGACGCCGCTGCGGGCGACGCCGCGGGCGCCCGCGCTCTCGGCGCCCGCGCTGTCGGCGCCCGCGCTGTCGGCGCCCGCGCTG
>JBDIAM010000318.1:0-4249 GCA_039812445.1 Piscicoccus intestinalis
CTGCTGCCCATCTCGATGGCGCAGGGCGCCGCGCAGATCGAGGAGGAGCGCCGCCTGCTGTACGTCGGCCTCACCCGCGCCCGCAGACACCTCACCCTGTCGTGGGCGGCGGCCCGCGCGGCCGGGGGGCGACCCAATCGGGTGCCGTCCAGGTTTCTCGCCCCGGCCGTGGGCATCCTCGGGGAGTCGGTGCGCGGCCCAGAGCGAGCCGCGGCGCCCTCGGCCGGCGGCCAGAGTCGCCGAGGCCGGGCGGAACGCCCGAGGGTGCCGGCGCGGTGCCGCGGGTGCGGGGCTGAACTGCCCGACGCCGCGGCACGCAAGATCGGCCGCTGCGCGGACTGCCCCCCGGCCTACGACGAACAGACCTTCGACCGGCTCCGGGCGTGGCGGCTCGAGGTCTCCCGCCGCGCCAAGGTGCCCGCCTTCGTCGTCTTCACCGACGCCACCCTCGTGGCCATCGCCGAGCGCGAACCCGCCGACCTCGCCGACCTCGCGCGCATCAGCGGAGTGAGCGGCACGAAGCTGGCCAAGCACGGCGAATCGGTGCTCGCCGTGCTGCGCGGCGAGCCCGTCGCCGACGCCGTCCAGGCCGACGGCTGAGGAGGCGGGTTGGCCCCGCACCCGGGCCTGCGCCGGTCGCCGAGCCCGTACCTTCGCCGGCCCGCGCGGCTTCGCGGAACGAACGCGGAATAAATACGTTGCACCGCAGCGACCGCCTCGCCTAACCTGAGGTCCGTCCTGGTCACGGCTCTGTGCGCAGCATCCGTGACGTTCCTGACGCGCCGAGAGGAGGAGCGACCGATGATCACGATTTCCCTGCTGTCGCCGCTGAGCGGCCCGGCTCCCGTCGCTCCCGCCCTCGTCGATCGCGCGATGGCCGACGGCCCCGCCGGGGCGGCGCGAAAGCGCATCGACCGTGCGCCGGCCATGCCGGCGTGCGCCGAGCGCACCGAGTTCGCCGGGCTCGCCGAGCTCGCCGCGTCTGCCGAACTCGCTGCGTCCGCTGAGATCGCTGCGCCCGTGACGGCCGGCTGGCCGCTCGGTGCCGGCAGCGGCGCCTTCGCCCACACCACGTACACGACCAAGGGTTTCGACCCGGCTCGCAGGAGATCGCGAGTGTCGAGCATCGCCTAGCTCGACCGATCACCTCCAGGCCGCGGAACCCGCCAGGGTCCGCGGCCTTCGTCATCCGCGAGGCAGCGCACCCGCCCGAAAGAGCAGGTAATGACCAGCGCAGTCGCTCGCCCGACGGCCCCGGACCCCCGGGCCTCGAGCAGACCGCCCGCCAGGACGACCCGCCGCCACCGCGGCGAGAAGGAGGTGACGCCCGTGACAACAGCGACCACCGTGACCCAGAGGGCACCGGAGCGCGGAGTCGACACGTTCGGCGTCGCCGACCTCGTCACCCGCGATCCGCTCGCGGAACTGCCGTGCCGCGAGCACGACGGCGAGCTGTGGTTCGCCGAGCGCCCCGACGACGTCGAGCGGGCGAAGTCGCTGTGCGCCCGCTGCCCGCTGCAGGAGCAGTGCCTGGACGGCGCGCTCGCCCGGCGGGAGCCGTGGGGCGTCTGGGGCGGGCAACTGTTCGTGCAGGGGAGCGTCGTGGCGCGCAAGCGCCCGCGCGGCCGCCCCCGCAAGGACGGCACGCCCGCCGGCAGCCGTCTCGGCAACCCCAACGCCGCCTGACCGCGAAGGCGCGTCCGCGGGCCGCGTCGGGTGCGTGACGCGGCCCGAGTGGGCCCGTCGCGGCCTCCGAACGCGAGACGCCTGACCACGATCCGAGACGACGACATGGATTGCGTCCGCCGTGGCCGGCTCGAGGCTGCCTTCATCCACTACTGCACAGAACTCTGTGCATCAGCATGCTTGAGGAGTTCGTCATGTTCACCCATCTGTGGGCCCGGCTGTTCCGGCCCGCGCCCGAACGGCCGCCCGAACCTCGGGCGAGCCGACCGGCTCGCGAAATCGCTATGCAGGCCCGCCACCAGGAGGAACTCCGCCTCCGCGGGCCGTGGCACCGGGGCTGAGTCGACCGACGACGCCCCCTGCTGGATCGGAACGGGTCGATCGAACCGGATCGACCCGTTCCGTGCGATGTGATCGAGATGCGTGATGCTTGGATACATCGCGAATGGCATTGATACAAAGTCGATTGCGCCACGAATATGCCTGCGGATAACCTGTCGTGCAGTACCGGGAATTGGTTCCGAGTTGCCGCGCGGTGTTCGGGGGGCCGCATGACGGCGCCGTTTCCATCAGGTACGCCGCCACATTCAGTCGTCGAGGGATCACGCGCATGCCGGCACCCGCCCGCCCCACCACCGTTCTCACGCTCGATCGCCTCCGTCTGGCCGTGGCGCGCAACACGTCGACCGCGCGCCGTAACGCCGACGTCATCACCGCCGCCGACGCGCAGGCCGACGCGGTACGGCCGCTGCGCTCGTTCGTCGCCATGCGCCCCGCTCGCGAGGCCCTGGACCGCTCGCAACGGTAGGCGGCGAGGGAAGCGCCCGCCGGGAATCGACTCGACGAATCGACTCGACGAGCGCGTCGACCGGCACCGGCAATCGACCGGCAATCGATACTGCGAGCCCGCGTCAGACCGCCGGCTCCGGAGCCGGGAAATCGGCCTCGGGCAACCACTCGTCGAGGATCCGGCGAGCCGGTACCGCACCCTCGAGCTGGCACAGCACACCGATGCCGCCGGCCCAGACCCGGTGGATGAGCAGGTACTCCGGCGGCAGGTTCATCCGGATGCCGGTGCGCCACTGCTCACCGCGGGGGTCCTGCAGTGCGGTGGTGACCTCCCGCAACCAGGCGCGGCGGAACGTGTACGTGGGCAGGCGCAGCGCCTCGAGGAACGGCGAGACGAGACGCAGCACCCGGTCCGGGTCGAGATCCTGGGACGGCAGCACGAACCCCTCGGTGCGCAGCCCGTCGAGCAGCGGCTCCGCCTCCCCCCGAAGAGCCAGGCTCACGAGGCGGCCGATCGCGCCGGGCAACCCCTGCGGCAGCGGCGCCACCGCGCCGAAGTCGAGCACCCCGAGGCGACCGTCGTCCAGCAGCCGGAAATTGCCCGGGTGCGGGTCGGCGTGCAGGAGCCGGGCCCGCTGCGGCCCCGCGACGAGGAACTCCAGGTAGCGGGTGGCGGCCTGCGAACGCTCGGCGTCGCTGCCCTCGGCGATGATCCGCGACAGCGGCGTGCCGCCCATCCACTCGGTGATGATGACGGCGCCGCGCTGGTGCACGACCGCGGGCACGAAGACGTGGGGGTCGCCCTCGAAGGCGTCCCCGAACCGGCGCTGCCGGTCGGCCTCCAACTCGTAGTCGAGCTCCTCCTGCACGCGGGCGACGAGCTCGGCGAGCACCGGGCCGAGGTCGAGGCCCGGGATCCACGACGCGAGCGCCCGGGTGGCCTGCGACAGGCGCCGGAAGTCGCCGACGAGCGCGTCGCCGGCGCCGGGGTACTGGATCTTCACGGCGACCTCGCGGCCGTCCTTCCAGATCGCGTGATGCACCTGGCCGACGGAGGCGGCGGCCGTGGGCTGGTCCTCGAAGAGAGCGAACTTCGTTCGCCACCGGGTGCCGAGCTCGCGGGTCAGCACCTCGTGGACGGTCGCGGTCGGCAGCGACGGGGCCGAATCCTGCAGCTTGGTCAGCGTCGCGCGGTACGGCCCCGCCAGCTCCTCGGGCATCGCGGCCTCGAGCACCGACAGCGCCTGACCCACCTTCATCGCGCCGCCCTTGAGCTCGCCGAGAACCGTGAACAGCTGCTCAGCGGTGCGGGCCTGCAGCTCGGCGGTGACCGCCTCGGCCGGCTTGCCGCCCAATCGTTTTCCGGCGCCCAGCGCGGCGCGACCCGCGACCCCCAGGGGCAGCGTGGCGAGCTTGGCGCTTCGGACGATCGCTCGTCGTGGCAGTTGCGTCACGACGCCATTGTCACCCGGGTCGCACAGCCGCGACACCGAGGATGCGGGTGCCACACGTGGTGCACCGCCTCCGGCGACGGGAGCCGGTAGGTGACGGCGAGGCCGGCCGGCCAGGGCTGACCGTCGAGGCGGGCGTGGACGAACATCGCGGTGAGACCGGCGGCGATCGAGCGCAGCGCGCTCTCGGCGTCGACCGCGGCCCGCGCCACCGGCGCCCGCCCGTCGTCGAGCTGCGCCAACACCCGTGGCCATTGCGGGTCGCGGTCGGTGCGATGCAGGTCGAGGCACAGCAGGCACGGCGCCGGCCCGTCGACGAGCGG
>JBDIAM010000319.1:0-4239 GCA_039812445.1 Piscicoccus intestinalis
CACCGGCCGGTGCCGCAGCACCCTCGGTGACGTCAAAGCCAGAGGTCAAGTCCATGCACATAGGATATCGAACATGTGTTTGTTGCACAGTCGTCACTAATTCTGAGCATCGCTGCTAGACAAGGGAATTCAAAGTTATTCCGATCCGCGTCAATTCCGTTGCAAGAGCGTCAAACTCGGTCGCACCAACAAATGTGACTCTCGTCACACAACCGGAAGACCAGCCCAGGACCGCGCTCCTGTGCAGTTCTGCACACCTCGGTGCGGGATAGGGTCTTGAACGTGATCGCGGCCACTTCCTAGCGTGGGCCGCACGCGGCGTGCGACGGGCCGGCGCGGCAGTTGACACCGATCCGTTCGCCACCGGATGCCCGACGGCCCGACCCGAAAGGACCCTTCGTGACCAGCACCATGAGAGGCGTGTTCGCGGTGCCGACCACGCCGTTCTCCCCGACGGACACCCAGGATCTGGAGGCGCTGCGCAGCGGCGTCGACCGGGTGCTGGCGGCGGGCGTGGACGGGATCCTCGCCCTCGGCGCCACCGGCGAGGCCCTCGCGCTCACCGGCCAGGAGCGCGAAGAGCAGGTCCGTGCGGTCATCGAGCACGTGCAGGGCCGCGTGCCGGTCGTCGTCGGCTGCATGGCCTACGACCCGCGCGACGTCGCCGACCTCATCGACAAGGCCCGCGACTGGGGCGCATCCGCCGCCATGGTGACCCCGCCCTACTACGGCGGCATCTCGGCCGAGGCCACGGTCGCCGCGCTGGAGCCGGTGTTCGCCGCCTCCACGCTGCCGCTGCTGTTCTACAACAACCCGCACTCCACGGGCACCGACGTGCTGCCGGCGCACCTGGAGCCGCTCGCGGCGCACGACTCGTTCTGGGCGGTCAAGGAGACCTCCGGCGCGGCGAGCCGCGTGCGCGAGCTGCGGGCCGCGCTCCCCGAGCGCGTCGAGATCTTCGTCGGGGCCGACGGTCTCGCGCTCGAGGGCTTCGTGCAGGGCGCGACCGGGTGGGTCGCCGCCTCCGCGTGGCTGGCCCCGCAGGAGTGCGTGCGGCTGTGGCAGCTCGCCGACCAGGGCGAATGGGCCCAGGCGGTCAGGCTGTGGCGCAAGCTGGCGACGCCGCTCGGGCTCATCGAGGACAGCTCGGCCTTCATCTCCCTCATCAAGGGATGCCTGACGCAGCTCGGCATCGAGCAGGGGCCCGTGCGCCCGCCGCTGCCCACCGCCGCGCCGGAAGAGATTCAGGCCGTGTTGACGGCCCTACAGGACGTTCAGGAGGTCGCACATGCGTGACGTCGCACAGTCGTTCAGCGACGAGGTCTTCGGCAAGGACCTCGGGCTCGAGATCGGCGGGCAGAGCCGATCGGGCGAGGGCGACAAGCTCCCGCTCATCAACCCCTCCGACGGGCGCACGCTCGGCGAGCTCTCCGGCGCATCGGCCGCGCAGGTCGACGAGGCCGTGGCCGCCGCACGCGCCGCCTTCACGGAGTCCGGGTGGGCCACCGACGCGGCCCTGCGCGTGGCCACGCTGCGCAAGCTCGCCGACCTCGTCGAGGAGAACGCCGAGGTCATCGCCTATCTCGACGCGTGGGAGGCCGGCAAGGTGCTGGCCCTGAGCGTGGCCGAGGACGTGCCCGACGTCGTCGCGAACCTGCGCTTCTTCATCGACCTCATCGAGCACGACGACGGCCGCTACCTGCGCGACACCTCCGGCTGGGGCTGGGTGCAGAAGGTGCCGCTCGGCGTGGTGTGCGCGGTGCTGCCGTGGAACTTCCCGATCGCCATGCTCGGCTGGAAGGTCGCGCCGGCGCTGGCCACCGGCAACGCGATGGTCATCAAGCCGAGCGAGGACTCCAGCCTGTCGGCCCTGTACTTCGCGCGGCTGGCGCGCGAGGCCGGGGTGCCCGACGGCATCGTCAACGTCATCGTCGGAGACGGTCCGGGCACCGGCGCGGCGCTGGGCCGCCACGGCGACATCGACATGGTGACGTTCACCGGCTCCGGCGAGGTGGGGCGGCTGTTCCTGCGGTACAGCGCGGAGTCGAACCTCAAGCGGGTGTCGCTGGAGCTCGGCGGCCGGGCGATCTACGCGGTCGACGCCGCGCACGTCTCCGACCTCGCGGCGGCCGCTGAGGACATCGCGGGCGCGGCGTTCGGCAACGCCGGGCAGAACTGCACGGCGTCGTCGCGGGCGGTCTACGTGGGGCCGGCCGACGAGCGCTACGAGGAGTTCACGAAGGCGCTCGCCGACGCGGCGGCCGGGTTCACGGTCGGCGACCCGCTGGCGGACGGCACGGCGATGGGCCCGGTCATCAATCTCGAGGCGCGCGACCGGATTTCGTCGTGGGTCGACGAGGCGGTCGGGGCCGGGGCGCAGGTCGTGCACCGGCAGGAGGACGTGCCGGGTGACGGCTTCTGGATCGGCCCGACGGTGCTGCGTGACGTGCCCGCCGAGACGACGCTGGGCACGGGCGAGATCTTCGGGCCGCTGACCGTGCTCATCCGGGTCGACACCCGCGAGGAGGCGGTGGCCCTCGTCAACGACGAGGACTACGGCCTGGCGTCGACGGTGTGGTGCGAGGACGTCAACGGGGTGCGCTGGTGGGCCGACCGGCTGCGCGTCGGCACGCTGGCGTTCAACGGCTACTCCGAGGGCACGGTCGCGACGCCCTTCGGCGGCTTCCGCCAGTCGGGATTCTGGGGCCGCGACAACGGTCCGGAGGCGATGGCCGGCTACCAGGAGGCGATGACCGTCTGGGTCAGCGACAACTGATCGTGCGGGTCGACGCCGAGGACATCCGGTACTTCGAGACGCTCGCGCGGGTCGGCACGCTGACCCGCGCCGGCGAGGAGCTCGGCGTCGACCACACCACCGTCGGCCGCCGCGTCAAGCGGCTCGAATCGGCGCTCGGGAAGCGGCTGTTCAAGCGCGACCCGACCGGCTGGCGACTGGCGCCCGCGGGCGAGTCGCTGCTGCCGGCGGCGCGGATGGTGGTGGCCGGGGCGTCGGCGTTCTCCGGCGGAGATCTCGTGGAGCCGGGGCCGGTCGAGTGGACCGTGCTGGCTCCGGACGGGTTCTCGGCGGCCGTGCTGGCGCCGCACGCCGCGGGCCTGGTGCGCGACCGCAACGTCGTGTTGCGGCTCATGTCGGTGACGTCGCTCGCCGGGCGCGACGCGGTCGACTACGACGTGGCGGTCGTGCGGGCCAAGCCGACGTCGACGCGGGTGCGGTCGGTGCCGCTGGCGCTCTACGAGGTAGGACTGTTCGCGACCCGCTCGTACCTGGACACGCACGATCCGGTCACGAGCGTCGACGATCTGGCCGGCCACGTCATCGCCTGGTGGGCCGACGACGCGCTGGCGACCGTGCCCGACTTCGCTTCTGCCGTGCCCGATTACGCGGGCCTGCGGCCGCGGCTGCCGGACACGATCAGGCTCCAGTCGAACAACCTGTGGGTGCACGAGGCGGCGGCCCTCGCCGACGTAGGGCTCGCGCTGCTCCCCTGCCACCTCGCCGGACGGCGCCCCGAGCTGCTGCGGGTGCTGCCCGACGAACTGTCGTTCCGCGGGCAGTACTGGGCCGTGTTCCCCGCCGGCCAGCTGCGCTGGGACGTCAGCGCGACCCTGCTGGCCTTCCTGCGGGAGGCGGTGCGCGCCGCGGGTCTCGACCCGGCCGAGGGCTGACGCTAGCTCGTTGCTCGCTGGCCGTCACCCCGGTGCCGACGCCCAGTCGAGCGCGTCCGTGACGACCAGGTCGGCGGCGCCGGAGGTCGCGGCGGCGACCTGCGCGGCGATGGAGTCGACGTCGTCGGGCGGTAGGGCGAGGTGCAGGCGGGCCAGGTTCGCGGGCAACCCCGCCAGGCCGTAGCCGGTGTCGCCGACGTCGACGCCCGCGGCCCGCAGCTCGTGCTCGATGCGGCCGGCGTCGGCGACCCCGACATCGACGTACGCCAGGCGGCGCAGCTCGCGCCGCACCCGCAGGCCGCGGGCGTCGGCCTCCGTCAGGGCCTCGGTGACAGCGTCGGAGTACGCGCGGATGAGGCCGCCGGTGCCGAGCAGGGTGCCGCCGAACCAGCGGGTGACGACGGCGACGACGTCGGTCAGCCCGCTGCCGCGCAGCACGTCGAGCATCGGGGAGCCCGCGGTGCCCGCCGGCTCCCCGTCGTCGTTGCTGCGCTCGGTGCGCCGGTCGGGCCCGAGGACGAACGCGCTGCAGTGGTGCCGGGCGTCGTGGTG
>JBDIAM010000320.1:0-4206 GCA_039812445.1 Piscicoccus intestinalis
CCGTACGGGCGCAGGGTGCTGGGCCCGAGGTCGGCGCTCATCGTCGTCGTCTCCAGCGAGAAGACGTCGCCCTCGCCGTTGGTGGAGATCGATAGGGTGACGCGCTCGGGGTTCATGTCGATGAGGAGCCGGTTGGGCTGGGGCGGCAGCGGATAGAACCCGGCGGGCACGTGGTTGACGGGGCGGAACGTCACGACGATGCGGCGGCAGCCCCGCCCGATCGCCTTGCCGCTGCGCAGGGTGAACGGCACCCCGGCCCAGCGGGCGTTGCGGATCCCGACGGTCACCTCGGCGAGCGTCTCGGTGCGCCGCTTGGGGTCGACGCCCGGCTCCTTGACGTAGTCGGGGATGTCGGTGCCGTCGATGGTGCCGGCGGTGTAGCGGGCGCGGCGCGAGGAGCGCTTCGGGTCGCCGTCCCACAGCTCCATGGCGCGCAGCACGTGGATGAGCAGGTCACGGAACTCCAGTTCGTCGATGCGCGCCGGATCCTCCATCGCCAGGAGCGCACAGACGAGCAGCAGGTGGCTCTGGATCATGTCGGCCAGCGCACCGGCCTTGTCGTAGTAGCCGGCCCGGCCCTCGAGCGCGAGGCTCTCGTCGAAGGCGATGTCGACGCGCTCGATGTTCGCTGCGTTCCAGACGGGCTCGAAGATGCGGTTGGCGAACCGGAAGCCGAGGAGGTTGAGCACCGAGCCCTTGCCGAGGAAGTGGTCGATGCGGAAGATCTGGCTCTCGTCGGCGAACCGGTAGAGCACCTTGTTGAGGCGGGCGGCGCTCTCGGCGTCGGTGCCGAACGGCTTTTCGAGCCCGAAGCGGTAGGTCGACGGGATGTCCATCGACGCGAGCAGCACACAGATCTGTGCGGTCACGGCGGGTGGGAGGGCGAAGTAGAGCACGACGATGCCCTGCCCCAGGCCGTCGAGGAAGGCGCCGAGGGCGGCGTCGTCGAGCAGGTCGAGCTGGTGGTACGCGGTATTCTTGGCGACCCTGCGCGCGGGCGCGGCCAGACAGCCTCCCTCGCGCAGGGCCTCCTCGACCCGCGCGGTCCAGTCGGCCGGCTCCATCGGGTCCATCGCCGCGCCGACGAGCCGCACGGTGCGGTCCGGCTCGTTCTTCAGCAGCGTGCCCAGCCCCGGCAGCAGGAGCCGGTGCGTCAGGTCGCCCGAGGCGCCGAGGATGACCAGGGTCACCGGCTCGTCGCCGAGGTGATCGACCCGGGCGTGCCCGGCGGTCGGTGCCTGCGTGACCATGTGCGTCTCCTGCGTCGATGGGAGTCTGCGCGGGCGCCGCGACGTCCGCCCCGCCTGACGGTAACCGCTGCCCACCCCGATTCGCGCGAGGTGGCGCGTGCATCCACAGGCCGGAGCCACCCATGCGCCTTATCCACAGGTGGCGCGCTCGGGCTGAGCGGCCCCGGCCCCTCGTGATCTAGCGTCGTCGACATCTGTTCCGCCCCGGGCTCGCCGGGGCATACTCGAACACAACCCAGAGGAGGAAGCGGTGAGCATCGTGACCGCACCGCCGCGCATCGTCAGCCTGGCCGAGTGGGACGAGGACTTCTCGCAGCGCGAGGACGCCTACGAGCTCGTCCGCGGCATCCCCACCGTGGCTCCCAACGAGATCATCGCCAACGTCGACGCGGCATCTCTCCTGGCCGAGAAGCTCAGGCCATTGATCCGCTCGCAGTGGCGGCCGCTCCCCCACTTCGCCGTGCACCTGGGCGCCGACGACGACGGCCGGCACACCGTGCGACAACCCGACGTGACCGTGGTCCGGCGCGACGCGCCGAAGACGGTCCACCGGGTCGAGCCGGGCACCGTCGCGCTCGTCGCCGAGGTCGTCTCCCCGAGTTCGATCGAGACCGACTGGGTCACCAAGCGCGCCGAGTACGCCGCCGCCGGCATTCCGGCCTACCTCGTCATCGACGTGCGCGGCGACCGGCCGATGGTCGTGCTCTACGACCGCCTCGATCCGGCCACCGGTGACTACGCCGACCCCGACCTCGACGCCCCCGACTTCGGCGAGCGCGTCACGCTGCGCATCGGCGAGCACACCGTCGAGCTGCGCGCCGCCGACCTCGTCGACTGAGGCGACCCGGGCTCGGGGCGCCGCGCCGCTAAGGCGCTGGACACCACCAGGCCGGCGAGGCACCCGGCTCAGACCGCCTCGTCCGCCTCCTGCGGCGTCAGGGGGTCGATGAGGTCGCTGACCAGCCACTCCCGCGGGATCGCGAAGGCGTCGACGTACGTCTGCGCGTGCACCCGCACCTGCGCGCACAAGGCGTCGACGCGGCTGGTGAGCCGCTTGGACTGCTCGGGGCCGAGCCGGCCGTGCTCGAGGAACCACGCGCGGTTGGCCTCGACCGTCGCGCACGCGAACAGGTCGCCGAGCAGCTCGAGGCGGTCGCGCCCGGAGCCGGCGGGGCAGCGGTCGATCGCGGCCGCGAACGCCTCGAGCAGGATCCGGTCGATGTGGGCGCGGGCGAGTTCGAGCACGTGCTGCTGCGCGGCGTTGAAGCCGTCCCAGTTGGCCTGCGGATCGTCGGCCGGCAGGTCCCGCAGCCGGGCGGCGAGGGTCTGCAGCACGTGCCGCTCGCGGTCCTCGAACAGCGCCAGCTGACCGCCCCGGTCGCCGAGCGCGGCCTCGGCGTCGCGGCCGGGCGCGCCGGAGATGAGTCGCTGCAGCAGCCCGCCTCCGATGGTGCGCTCGATGAGGCCCTCCCCCACCTGCCGGGCGACCAGGCCCACGGTGCGCACCGTGCCGAGGTCTTCGAACGCGGCGGCGTGCGCGGTGAGCAGCGACTTGGCGACGAGCTGCAGGAGCACGGTGTTGTCGCCCTCGAAGGTCGTGAACACGTCGGTGTCGGCACGCAGCTTGCCGAGCCGGTTGAACGACAGGTAGCCGGCCCCGCCGCACGCCTCCCGGCACGTCTGGATCGTCGTCGTCGCGTGCGCGGTGTTGGCCACCTTGAGCGCGGCGGCCCGCTCCTCCAGCTTGCGGCGCTCGCGCTGATCGGCGGCCTCCCCGGCCGTGTAGATCTCGTGCATGGCGGCCGTCAGCTCGTTCTGCGCAAACGCCAGCGCGTACGTGCGGGCCAGCGCGGGCAGCAGTTTGCGCTGGTGGGCGGGGTAGTCCAGGAGCAGCACGTCGCGCCCGTCGGGTCCGGGGAACTGGCGGCGGCGGCCGGCGTAGATCACCGCCAGCGTCAGCGCGTTGCGGGTCGCCGCCCCCGCCGCGGCGCCCACGGTGATCCGGCCGCGCACAAGGGTGCCGAGCATCGTGAAGAAGCGCGCGCCGTCGCGCTCGATCGGCGAGGAATACGTGCCGTCGGCGTCGATCGAGCCGTAGCGGTCGAGCAGGTTCTCCCGGGGCACCCGCACGTGGTCGAAGGCGATGCGCCCGTTGTCGACCCCGGGCAACCCGGCCTTGCCGCCGCAGTCGCCGATGCTCACCCCCGGCATCGGTTCACCGTGCTCGTCACGCACCGGCACGAGCACGCAGTGCACGCCGTGATCGGTCTCACCGGTGATGAGGCGGGCGAAGACGGCCGCCATCCGCCCGTCGCGGGCGGCGTTGCCGATGTAGTCCTTGCGCGCGGCGCGGTCGGGGGTGTCGACGACGATCTCGTCGGTCGTCGGGTCGTAGGTCGCGGTCGTGCGCAGCGACTGCACGTCGGAGCCGTGCGCGCTCTCGGTCATCGCGAAGCAGCCGAGCAACTCACCGGAGGCGATCAGCGGCAGGTACCGCTCGTGGTGACGCTGCGTGCCGAGCGCGGTGACCGCCCCACCGAACAGGCCCCACTGCACGCCGGCCTTGACGAACAGCGAGAGGTCACCGTGCCCGAGCATCTCGAAGGCGGTCACCGAGGCACCGTGGTCCGGGCCGCCCTGCTCGGCCGACAACCCCAGCCCGGAGAAGCCGATCGAGGCGAGGTCCATGAGCTGGTCGTGGACCCGGGCGCGGTACTCCTCGATCGGCAGTTCGGTCTCCGGGGGCCCGAATCGGCCCGGCTCGATCTGGCTCCGGGCGCGTCGGCGCACGTGCGCCCACCGTCCGTCGAGGGCTTCGCGCAGCACCGCGGCATCGTCGTCGCTCATACTCAACGGTAACCTGTGTCCGAACCAGGCGCGATAAATGCCGTTCCCACCCGCGAGAACCGCCCCGCCCCGTGAGAACTGGCCCTCGCCACCCCGCGAGAACCGGCCC
>JBDIAM010000321.1:0-4187 GCA_039812445.1 Piscicoccus intestinalis
GGCCGCCCAGCGCCCACGTGGAGTTCGGGTGGCGGTGACCGTACATGCCGTCGCCGTCGAGGTAGACGACGAGGCCGACCGGTCGGGCTCCGGCCGCCGCGGCGAACAGGTGGTACGTGGACGTCGTCCCCGCCGGATCGGTGTACCGCGCCGAGAGGCGGTCGACGCGGGCCGTCGCCAGGGGCGCCGGTTCGGCGGGCTGTGCCGGGCGACGCACCGCGGTGGCGGTTGCGACGGAGGGGGTCTCAGGGGCGTCGGGGGCGTCGGCGACGTCGTCGGCTCCAGGGGCTGCGTCGACCGCCGCCGGCGGGACCGGTGAGACGGGGCTCGGGGCGGTCAGGGGAGCGACGGCACCGAGGAGAAGAGCGGCCGAGGCGGTGATCATCGCGCGACGCTGGATGCGGGCGGTCATGGGGGCTCCCTCGAGCGACGGCGATCGGACCCCCTCCCATCGGCCCCCAGGGGCCGGGCCCTGAGTGCCGAGCGGCTGTGGCGGACACCACCACTGGCCCCGGCGCCCGGCGCGGCGCGAGGCGGGCGGATCGGATCGGCACGGCGGGCGCGCGGGTAAGTGTCGAGGTGGGGAGGCTGCCGAGGGAGTCGGCGGCATACGATGAGAGCTGCGAACGCACCGGTGGATCGCGGGGGTATGTATGGAAAAGGGCAGTTCGACGGCGGCACGCGGACCGGTCGTGCTCGCTGCGGCGGTGGCCGCGGCGCTGCTCGGCGCCTGCAGCGGCCCGACGAGCACGACCGACGCGGTGCCGGAGCGCTACATCGAGTCGCCCACGGTCTCCGAGCAGGCGCGTCAGGCCTACGGAGACGGCGCCGAGGCTGCGTACCGCGAACTCGCCGAGTTCTCGATGGACGAGTGGCTCAAGACCGACGTGCTCGATCCGGCCGGCCCGGAGCCGACCGCGGAGCAACTCACCGACGGCATCCCGTCGCACCTGACGAACGCCACGGCCGCGCGGTGGGCACAGACGGTGAACGCCGCCGTCGGTGGAGACGACGCCGCGCGGGAGGACATCAACGTCCTGCGGCTGTACACCCTCGACGCGCCGACGCTGCGGCTGCCGCCGGGCAACCGCCTCGTGACCAGCCAGACGATCACGAAGGGCACCGTGAACGTCGGTACGAGCTCCAGTGGCGTCACGCCGCTCGTCATCGACTTCGTGCAGGACGCCGAACTCGAGCTGCGCAACGCGCGGACGCCGTTCCACATCTCGCTGGAGAAGACCGTGCAGTTCACGGTCGTGCCCGTGGAGTCGGATCCCGCGCTCCCGACGCCGGCTGCGACGGGCGCGAACGGTACGGCGACGAACGGGACGGCGGCCCCGGATGCCACGCCGACGGGCGCCAACTCGCCGTTCACCCGCGACCCGCGGGTCACCTGGCTGATCTCGACGTTCCAGGGCGACGTGAGCGCCGACTACGAGGGCGCCCCCGACCCCACCGCCACTGAGTAACCCCTGAGTAACCCCTGAGTGACCACTGGGTCACCCGCCTCGCGTGAACCTTGACGACCACCACGTGCCGGCCGACGCGATCGTCGCCGGGGTGCCGGCCGAGGATTCGCCGTTTCGACTACTCCGATGGAGCCTCGTCGGGCGTCGAATCGCGAAGTCGCAGGTCACGAGCTTGCCGCGCGACCGCGGCTCTCGACGCGATAGTCGATGTGGTGAAACGATCGCGAGCACCGGCAGGGCCGAGCGGCCAACGCGCCGGTCGAGACGCCTCCTGACACGAGTAAGGAGGGCCGTGATCCGGGCGAGGTCTGGGCGAGAGGGTCAGTCGGCGCGGAAGGCACCGGCTTCGTCGAGGGCCGCGACCGCCTCCGGGAGGTGCGCCAGGGCGGCGCGCACGTCGTCGGGTGTGGCGATGCTCCAGGCGTTGGCGCGCAGGTATTCGCGCAGGGCCGCGTCGAATTCGTCCTCGCCGACCCGCTCGCGCGCCCGCAGCAGCGCGGCTCCCCCGCGGGCGTACACCGTGTTGACGTACGCCTCGCTCGCGTCGGGGCGACCGGCGAAGTAGCTCATCGGAGCGCCGACGGGCTCCTCGCTCTCGCGTCGCGTGGTGTCGGCGGGGCTGACGACCTCCTGCGCGTAGGTGGCGAACGACTCGTCGAGCCACGGGTGCTCGGCCTGGTTGTTGCCGACCAGGCCGTAGAACCACATGTGCGCGAGCTCGTGCGCGACGAGCCAGCGGTCGCGTTGGGGGTGCAGGTTGCCGAACTGGATCGCCGCCCCGTACTCGACGCCCTCGCTGACCCCGGGCAGCACGCTGATCCACAGGTGGGAGGCGGGCACGCGCCCGAGCAGCTCGGACAGCGACCCCAGCTCGTCGCGGAGCTGCGTGTGCCAGTCGTCCATCGAGGCGCGGGCGTTGGGCGGCAAGGCCACCGAGATCTGCCGGCCGTCGACGGAGCGGGTGTCGATCTCGAATCGGCCGACGCTGACGGTGACGTCCCGCACGACGTCGGCGCTGAAGGTGTGCGCGGTCGTGCCGGGCCGCGATCCGGCCTCGGTGCGCACCTCGTCGCCGACGCCCATGACCGCGTCGTCGCCGGGCGCCTCGACGGTCATCGACTCGAGCCTGTACGCCTGGGTGGTCGTCATCTCGCCGGTGACGTCGACGGCGGGGTCGCGCGTCCAGCCCACGCCGGGCGCCCAGGCGAGCATCGGGTAGGCGCTGCCGAACCAGGCGATGCGGTGGCGCGCCGAGTAGCCGACGCGCTCGTCGGTGCGCTCCCCGAGCCGCAGCTGGAACGTCAGGTCGGCGGTGATCGGGGTGCCGGCCGGGCTACAGCTCGGCAGGCGTGCCTCGACGAGGGTGCCCGGCGAGCCCGACGGCGCACCGGCCGCCTGCACGTCCAGGGGCAGGGCGGTGCCGCCGACGGTCACCGCGGAGACGGTCAGCGCGTTGCCGGTGGCGGCGGTGGACGGCTTGTTGGGCCAGGCCCGGAAGACCAGTTCGCAGACCTGCTCGTCGGGGGTGAACGTCACCCGCTCGGTGCCCTCGGCGGAGGCCAGGTCGTCGGCCATCCGATAGGTCAGCGAGACGACCGGCCGATCGGGCGCGGGGTCGGGCAGTTCGGGGGCGTCGACGCCGGCCCGGGGCGCCGCGGTGCAGCCGGCCACCGCGACCGCGATCGCAGACATCAGGGCGAGGATCCGATGTCTGACCATGATCGGCAGCCTATGCGCTGCACCCGCCGCGCCGACCTCCGGTCCGGCCTGTGAATTCGACCCGATCACCCCGCGAGCGACCCGGCGCCACAACGGGATCGAGCGCGCCGACGGAGCGGGCCGGGCGCGTGGGATCAGCGCGCGCTCGCGCCGGTCGGGCAGTCCAGGAGCCGGCGCACGAGGTCTTCGGCGAGGTCGAGTCCCAGCGGGCGCGGCACCGGCAGCCCGGAGTCGGTGAACCAGTCGTCGGTCGCCTCGGGGTGCGGGCCCACGGCGGCGACGACACCGTCTCCGTAGCGGCACAGCACGGCGGCGGGCAGCCCGTTGTCGTACTCCGCGACGACCTGCGCCCGGCCGCCGTCGCGCACCGGGGTGCCGACGGACTTCTTCTTCAGCGCGAAGTAGGGGCCGTCCTGGAAGTACAGCTCGCGGGGCGCACCCGACCACGTGACGGTGACGAGCGCGTCGCGGTCGTGGTCGACGCTGGCGCCGCGGGTGCCGATGTACTGGTCGGTGTCGCCGGGCAGCATCCGCAGGCCGGGGCCGCGGCCGGCGAGGTACCCGCCGAGGCAGAACCCGGCGTAGTAGCCGCCGCCGGCCACGAAGTCGCGGATCGCGTCGGCGGCCGGGGCGATGTGGTGCCAGGCGTCGTCGAGGTCGGGGCCGCCGGGCTGGGCGTACAGCAGCCGGCCGGACAGGCTCTGCGCGGTCAGCGGCAGCCGCTCCTTCGGGCCGACGAAGGCGACGCTCAGGCCGACGTCGCGCAGCACGCGCGCCACCGACTCCGCACAGCCGGGCAGCGCCGCCGGACCCCGGTAGACCAGCGCCTCGGCGGCCTGGCCGTCACCGGATGAGGCGTCGTCGCGGGCGCGACCGAACGGCCACAGCCTCACGAGACGAGCTTGCCGTTGCGCTTGTACGACCCGCCCCGGGCGTAGATCCGGGAGTTGCGGGTGGGCCGCACGAGGTTGGTGATCCGGGCGACGATCTCCTCCAGGG